>CAZYGF010000072.1:0-5096 GCA_964647575.1 Microcaldota archaeon | reverse complement strand
TCAGCTCGCGCGTGTCCTCTATGGAGACTATGCGCTGGCTGGCCGGGATGAGCCCTGCCATGGCGTTCAGGAACGACGTCTTGCCGCTTCCGGTCCCTCCGGTCACCAGCAGCGAGAGCTCGTTCTGCATGCACAGCCATATGAGCGCCGCGACCTCTGGCGTCACCGTCTTGGATTTCATGAAGCTGGTTATGGTCCAGGGGTTGCGCGAGAATTTCCTGATGGTTATGGTGTTGCCGAAGGACGATATCGGGAACAGCGTCGCGTTCACACGGTCGCCGCTTGGCAGGTGCGCATCCAGCGTGGGGTTGAGTGTGTTTATCTGCCTCCCGACCTTGCGTGCGATGGTCGAGGCGTAATCCGAGGTCATCTCCTCGTTCTTTATGCGGAGGTTGGTCTTGCACCACCCGTATTTCTTGTGGTACACCCACACCGGGTCGCGGGAGTTGTTGATGACAACTTCCTCCAGCTGCTCGTCCGCGAGCAGCGCCTCAAGCTCCCCAAGCCCGAGCGTGTTCTGGAGAAGGAACACGGCGAGTATCTCCTTCTTGTCCTCCGGCAGCGATGGGAAGTTGCGCACGAGGATCTTCTTGGCCGCCACAAGGAACTTGAGCTTGACATCGTCGAACTTCTTGGGGTCCAGTATCTCGCCTATGTCCAGCTTCACTTCGCTTACAAGCTCGCCCTTGAGCTTTGTTTCCAGCATCAATTTCGTTCCTTCGGCTATGCCTGGTATGGTGACCTCGTAGATGGGCACGAAGTCCTGCTTCCTGGATATCTTCACCTCGACCGGCAGGCCCTCGCTCCTGAACGAGTACGAGGAAAGCAGCGGGTTCTTCTTTTCAGCGGCCCCTTCCCCGGGGTCTGCTTCGCCCTCGGCTTTCTTCCTGGCTTCTTCCTTCGGCATTATCATCACCACGCGTCAGTTGCAGTCATTCCCACAGCTTCTTTATAAGGTTCTTGAGCTCTTCCCTCTTCTTCCTGAATTCCATCTCCTCTTCCTCGCTGAGCTTCAGCTCCTGGCGCAGCTCCTCGCGCCTGGCCTCCTTCTCGGCCGCCGGCCCTGTCTCGCCGCCGGTGCGTATCTCCAGCAGCTTCGCCTCCCTGGCCAGGAGGGTCATCCTCTTGGTGAGGTTCTCGGACACGGCATCCATGTCGTCCAGCGACTTCATTATCTCGTCAAGCATCTTTTTCTTCTCGCCTATCTCCCGCGCCGTCTTCAGCGCCTCCTGGGACTCGGTCCCCTGGAGCGCCTGCTGGAGCTTCCTGGCGTCCTCGGCAACCGTGGTCTCCTTGGACACCGTTTCCTTTTTCAGCTTCTCCAGCTCGGCGCCGAGGCCGTCCAGCTGCTTCTGGTAGGCCTCTATGGATGGCACCACCCTCTCCCTTATCTTCTGGAACGTGAGATACGTCGCCTTCTCGTCCTCCAGCGAGCCGGAGAGCGAGTCCATGTCCCGCCGCATCTGGTAGGCCTTCTCGTCTATCCTTTTCGCCAAATCTGTGAACTGCTTCGCTGTCACCTGCTTGCCGCCGGCCGCCTCCAAAAGCGTCTCGAGCGCATCCACCTTCTCGGCCAGCCCGTCCTCTGCCTTCTGCACCCGGTCGAGTTCAGCCATCACCTTCTCCTGGGCCGGGAACCTGGTCAGTATGCCCCTGGCCACGTCGACCGTGGACTCGAACCGCTCGGTGAGCTCGGCGTTCTCCTTCACCCTGGCGCTGAGCTCCTTGGCCTTCTTCATGAGGCCGTCAGCCTCGGCTGACAGCGCTGCCATCTCCTCGTGGAGGCCGCCCACCCGCTCCTCATGGCCCATGATGGACTCGGCGACGCCCTTGAGTATCTCAGAGCTCTCCTGCAGGCTGAGCATGTCCTGCCGCATCCGCGCGTTCCTGGAACGCAGCTCCACGAACTCCTTCCTGATGGATTCGAACTTCTTCTTTATCTCGGTTACAGTGGGCAGCGCGACCTCCTCAGGCGCCTGGCGGGCGGCTTTCTTCCTGAGTTCCTGCAGCTCGTCCTGCATTGCGGCAAGCTCGGCGTTTATCTGCTCGGTCCTGCCCAGCCAGCCCTTGCTCTCGGTAGCACCTTTCCCGATGCCCAGCCTCCCCAGCTCGTCCCTTACGCCTGCGATGCCAGCCCTGGCGTCCTCCAGCTGCGAGGCGAGGGCCTGCAGGGCCGCCTGCTGCTTTGCCGCGGTGTTTTCCGTCACCGCCTTCGCGGCCGGGAACTTGGCAACCTCCTTCTCGAGCTTCTCCATCCTGGGGTAGGCCTTCGTGTAGAATTCGGCGAACGATTTGCGCAGGTCCGCGAAGCCCGCGGTCTGCTCCATCACCCTCTGGCGCACCTGCTCGACTTCATCGGCTATGCTTTTCTTCGCCTCGTGGAACGATTCGACCTCGGCCGCGACCTCCTCTTCGGTGGGCTTCACCCACGCGAGCCAGATGTGCGTGAGGCGGTATTCCATCTTCAGTATGCCTTCCTCTTCCAGCACCCTGGCCCATTCCTCTATGGTCTCCCGGCCGATGTTCAGTGCGGCGGACGCCTCTTCGAGTTCGATCTTCTGCCTGTCCTTCACAAGGCGCACAAGCGCATCAACACCTGTGGTTATGAGTAGCTCGTCGAACTCCATGGGCTAATATAAATTGAGCATGTTAATAAAGATTTTGATGATTATTATCTGAAACCAGAGAGGCTTATTTGCCAGAATGTGGTGCTGATGGAAACGGGCTCAGACTATCGCATAATCAAACTCGAAAAAGGGCCGCTGCAGCGCTTCAAGAACCAGAACCTGCTCCTGAAGAAATTCGGCGAAACCGGCCTGCAGATTTACAAGGCCATCACCGGCAAGCGCACCGCGTCGGAGCTCCGCAAGGACCTGGACGTCGAGCCGGCCATGTTCGCGGAGATACTGGACTTCATGCAGGACGCGGGCATGGTGGAGCTCCAGGGCGTGAAGGCGCACGAGGCGGAAAGGGGCATCGAAACCCCTGAGGAGATGCAGCCTGCGCCCGAGGAGGAGAAGCCCGGCCGCGCCCTGGAGGAGATTCCGCCGGAGGAGGAAACGGCCGAAGAGGAGAAGCCGCCCCTCGAGGAGCTCCCAAGGAAGAAGAGGAAGGAAGCCGCCGTGATGCAGCCGGAGGAGGAAATCAGGCCGGAGGAAGGCATCTCCTTTGAAGAAGAGCGGAAAGAAGAGGAGGCTGCGCCCGCCGAAGAGAAGAAGGAAGAGGAATTCCGGGCCGGGGAGTTCGAGGAGATAAGACCTATCGAGTTCGGCGAGGAGGAGAAAAAGCCGAAAAAGAAAAAGGCGGCTGAGGAGGAAGGGAAAGAGGAGGCGCCGCCTGAAGAGGAAGCGCCGCCTGCGGAAGAGGCGGAGATCCAGCCGGTCGCCCCGGAGGAGATCGCGCCGGAGGAAAAGGAGGAGAAGATATCATTCGAAGAGGAGAAGGGGCCCCCAGAGGAGGAGGCCTCAGGCCTGAGCCCGGTGGAGAAGATAATCTCGGACAAGTACGGCGACATCGGCCTCAGGGTGTACACGCTCATAGACGGCCAGCGGACCGCAGAGGAGATAATGCAGGACACCGGCCTGACCGAGGCGAAGCTGGTCGAGATACTCGACTTCATGGACGAGCAGGGCATAATAAAGCTTGATTATCCCAAGGGCCAGGCCCCGTCCGCGGCCGCAGCCGCGCCGGTGGAGGAGAAGAAGGAAACCGGCTTCGTGCCCATGCTGGAGGGCGAGCATGCGGAGGACACCGGCCCGGTGCCGTCGCCGCTGGAAATCCCGATGAAGGCGCCGCTCGACATCGTCAAGGGCGTCCAGATGAAGGCCAAGATCATGCTCAAATACGGGGACAGGGGCAGCAGGATACTGAGCCAGATAGACGGGAAGAACGACTTCATAGACCTGGCGATGAACCTGGGAGTGCCGCTCTACACCGTCGCCGACGTGCTGAAGTTCATGATGGAGAACGGCATGATAATAATGAAGCCGCTCCCGCGCGCGGACGTGCGCAAGAAATACGGCGACGACGGCTACTCGGTCTACAAGAGATACGGCAAGGAGGGGCTCATGCTGTACGAGCTGATAGGCAAGGAGCTCACCATAAAGCAGATGGCCGAGCAGATAACGACCGACAAGGCCAAGGTAATCGACATGTTCATATTCATCCACAAGGTGCTTGGCATCGAGCTGCCCATAGACCGGGACGTGCTCGCCAAGCAGCTGGGCATCTAGGCCTTTATCCGCGACAGCGAAATGCGTTCCAGCGCCAGCGGTTCTGCGGTTTTATTCAGTTTCGCATCCTTTGCGCCCAGCGCCTTGAGCTTTTTCACCAGCCCGCCCGCCCCGCGGCCGGGAAAAACAACCACCAAAACGTCCCCGCCCGCTTTCGGCGCCGTGCTCTCCAGCGCGCTCCGTATGTCCGTCTTGCCCGCGAGCCATAAGAGGAATTCGAATTCCGGCTTTTTAGCGACGTTCGTTCCCGTTTCGAACGAGCGTTCCGCCAGATGATGCGCGAGCTGCAGCTCCTCCAGCGATTCCACCATGCCCGCCCGTATCGCCACCGCCCGCTCTTCGCCTTCCAGCCCTTTCAGGAGCGCCGGGGCCGCCCTCCCTATTCTGAGCACCCGCATGGCAATCTCCCCGGAGCCAATATTTTAAAATCCCTTCAGTCATAAGTTTTCCTGCTAATTGCTCTCAATGAGTAATATGTAGAGGTTGTATCATGGACCAATATCACAAGCCTTATGGTAAGAAAGTCAGCTCAGGCACAGGCGGCAGGAGACGCAAGTTCAGGGACAAGAAGCTCGCCCACATAGGCGGCACCTTCCCGGCCACCAAGGTCGCGGCCAAGGACCTGAAGGTCAGCGTGCGCGGCCGCGGCGGCATCATGAACGTGAAGCTCAAGAAGGCCTCGATGATAAACGTCGTCAGCAAGGACGGCCGGGTGAAGAAGGTCGCCATAAAGCGCGTGATGGAGAGCCACAACCCGGAATACGTGCGCATGAACATAATAACCCGCGGCGCGGTCGTTGAGACCGAGCTCGGCAAGGTGCGCGTGACCAACCGCGTCGGCCAGGACGGCATAGTCAACGGCGT
>CAZYGF010000071.1:0-5194 GCA_964647575.1 Microcaldota archaeon | reverse complement strand
TATGGGACGCTGAGCACGGCCACCTGAACGGCGGCATCGCGCAGGCGCTCACATCGGCGAGGCTCAACGCTGCGAACAGGATCACCGGCCTTGACCCAACCAAGGGCATGGAGCGCCTGCCTGAGTACATGCGCGACAAGGCAGAGCTCGAGAAGCTTGCAGCCAGGAACAAGTCAGACATGATATCGCTCTTCACAGAGGAAGGCAGGCGCGAGTTCACAAAAGTTAAGGGCAAGAGCATGAACGCCGCGTCGATATCAGAGATAGTCGACTTCATGTACGGCGGTGCCACCCCGAAGACCGGGGCGATGGTCAACGGACGGATGGTGTGGTGGGGTGCAGACACCGAACTTGAACTGCCGTCCAGATTCACGCTTGTCGATGTCAAGAGGCACTGGGTAACGAGCCTCGAAGAGAGGGAGAACTTCGCCCTGGGCCAGTGGGTCGAATCCAGATTCACAAAAAGCTACGTCCCACACTTCGACGCCGCGATAGAGGCGCAGATCGCCGGCATGGCCGGCTCTGACAAATGGAGCATGGAGCAGAGGACTGAGGTAGCCAAGAAGCTGCTGCTCGCCAAGCAGGTGAACCTGGACATGGAGAACCGCTACAATTCGCAGTTCGCCCAGAACGCCTACGGCACCACCAGCGAGACCCTCAGGTTCTACAATGGCATCGTGGCTGGCGTGCTGAGGAAGGTCATGCAGGAAAAGGGCATCGAGCCCAACCACAATGACATGTTCAACCTTGAGGGGCTGGATGCCGGCAAGCTCACCACCCTCATGGCCAAGTACAGGTCCGAGGTAGAGGCGCAGCTCCAGAAGAAGATAACCTACGACGACATGCTCAAGTCCAATCAGGCCATGGTCATGCTCCACGAGGGAGGCCTCGCATACTACCACAAGGGCATGATGCTCAGCGACATGGACAGGGTGCTGAACGGCGAGGTCGCGCTCCGCGACGACAAGGGCCAGTACAGGAAATTCATGCCGGACAACGTAGTCATAAAATTCGACAACGAGGCGCTGACGCGCGAGTTCGCCAGGGTGCGCAGCTCCAAGAGGCCAGAAGACTGGAACTGGCTGCTGGAAGCCGCCAAGAACGACAAGAAGGGCCCATACAACTATGAGAAGGAGAAGGTCTTCTCAGCGCTCCTCTGGCAGTACGGCAACACGACCTACGACTATGCGAAATTCTGGCACGAGAGCGCTGTCACCGTCCAACCGAAGAGAGCGGTCACGCCGCTGGCTCCATCGCCACTGCGGTTCTTCGGCGCCGAGGCGTCCGGCCTTGCCACCATGCTGAAGCCGTTCAGGGACATAGGCCTGCACCTGGGAGACTACATATCCACCGTGTCCCTGGCAGCAGGAGGCCCGGTCCACACGTCAGCCTACGACATAGCGCCAGTGAGCGAGTATTACAGGCAGCATTCCTTCAAGCTCTCCTCAAAGATACTGTCAGGCGAGGCGCTGAAGGGGCTGAGCGAGGACGAGCGCGTGGCATACCGCGCCGCCGCCGTGGACCACTTCGCATTCCACCAGGTCTGGGACTATGCGATAGACAGGAACCCCTGGAGGGGTTCGACGTCGTTCGGCGCCCACCAGGCATGGGGCGCGTTCTTCCACTTCGGCCCTGCCCAGGTCTACAGCCTCAAGCAGAACCTGGGCGCTTCCATGGACACCGGCCAGTACCGCAACTTCATGGCGTTCTACGGGTTCCCCCTGGACCTGGCAGGCAAGATAATGAGGCCTTACACTTCCATGATAAGAGGCCTGCAGATGTCCATGCAGGGCTATGCGTCCAAGTGGGACGCCAGCGGCGACGCGCTCAGGCAGTGGAACTACACCCCGCCGCGCATCCGGGAAGCCATGCAGTCCGTGAACCCATTCTCGTTCAAGTGGTTCTCAGGCAAGAGCTGGGAGCGCCTCCAGAAGCTGAACGTCTACGGTGGCAGCCTTGAGAAGCACCAGCTCGCAGGAGCCGACTTCACCAAGGGCCTCCTCCAGGCGCCGCAGGACATCTACCTGAACAGGAAGGGCGTCTATGCAAGCGCCAGGACCGACGAGGCCAACCCCGGCCTGAGCGAGTACGACTACAGGCACAGACTCAAGCCGACAGTGGCCGCTGCAGAGTACGTCATCCGCATGAATGAGGCGGCGTTCATGTACGACTCCAAGGTGCAGGAGCAGGCCATGACCAACACGGTCAGGCGGACCGTCAGCGCAGAGGCGCTTGCCATAAGGCGCGACCAGGAGCTCAGGAGCTTCGGCATAATGCAGAACCCGCTCTACGGATGGTTCAGCCCAGTCATGGCACTGTGGCACGCGCCGATCCCGGGAATGGACCTGCTCCATCTGGCGCCCAAGGACTGGGTGGCCAGCTGGGTGGGAAGGTCCAAGACCGGCGGCCGCAGCATGTCATTCACGGAGCGCCTGCAGTCCATGGCAGAAGGCACAGGCAGGTTCCTGACCAAGCAGGTCCAGCCGGGCCAGCTCTCGCGCGTGGTCTACTGCCCGAAATGCCAGATGCCCAACATCCGCGGCAGCTACTGCAAGAACCCTGCGTGCAGGCAGGCCCAGTATTAGTTTTTTCCTTTTTCGCCCTTTTAGCTCTTTTTTTATTAGTTTCCTAACCTAATAATGCCATGAGAGCAGCCCCTGTCGTGCTAGCGGCCCTTTTAGCGTTCATGCTGGCGGCCGGCTGCCTCAGCCGCATAGCTTCCACACAGCAATACACCACTGACTATGCAAGCATCTTCAAGACCAGCGTTCCCATAGCCGACTCGGACCTGGCAGAGAAGTGCAAGGATGCCAACTGCGTCTGCATGGTCTGCAAGAAAGGGACATCGGTATTCCCCTGGCTCACATCGTTCGTGGGCGGCAGCTGCTATTTCGACAAGGAATGCAACTCACAGAAGCTCCAGTCGCTCGCCAAGGGCACCTACGGAAAGGACCTGACAATCAACTGGTTCAGGATAGGCCAGGGGCCGTCGTTCTCTGATTTCGGCGATGCGAACTCCTACTGCACCGGCCGCCTCGGCATGGCAGTGCAATGGCTGATCGGGAGCCCGAACGAACCCTATGCGCTTCCGAGCGCAAGGCGGGCGGTCTGCCTGCTTGACAAGGGGGTGCTGCCGGTATATATCCTCTACAGCGATGGCAAGAACATAGACATCGCACAGAGCAGGCAGATAGCCACCATCCTCGGCACCGGAGGCAAGACCGTCACAGGGGGCAGGCTCAGCAACGGCCCAGTGGGGCCTGTCGTCGTGACCACGGAGATTAACTACGACATCAGCCAGGCCGCCAGGATAAAGGAGCAGATACTGGCCATAGACGCGGGTTGCAACGGCGCGGACGCCCGGGACAAAAACCCGCCTGAAATCCACTGCCTGGTGGCCGTGGCCCCGAAGCTGGGCGACAAGGCCGCGCTCGACGCGGTCATGTCGGACGCTGCCATAGCCAGGCACGTGGACCTTGTGGCCTACGGCATCGACTCCGACCGGATGGACCTCAGCGGCTACTGCGACCAGCCTTCGATGGCCTGGGAAAACGCCACCGCGTTCTCAAGCTACGCGCTTTATTCGCTGGGCAAGCCCTCCATAATACCATACGTCCTTTTCGACGCGGCAGGCACCGATGCCAGCGGCGAATGCGAGTGGACCGAGGTGCGCCTCATGGAGGGATACAAGCCGTTCTTCAGCCAGTATGCCCAGACCCTCCCGACGAAAGGGGTGATAGGCGTGGCCCCCTACTCGTTCAAATCCACCCCCCTCGGCGTCGGCAACCCGCTCGGCTGCAAGGACTGCGGCATAGGCACCAGCCCCGAGCGGCTGCGTGCCTGGTACGCGGGGTGCCAGTCCTATACCGGCCTGCGCCGCAATGTCACCTCCGGCGTGGACCAATTTCCCTCGGCCGGCACGCTCCTCAGGTTCTCCGACCAGCCTTCCGGCTCCTGCCAGGACGAGACCAACGACATCGCCTCCCTGCTCGAAATGAGCTATGGCAGCGACAATGATTTTCTCCAGCCGCAGACGCCTGAGCTGCAGCCCCAGGGCGAGACCCTGCTGCGCTGCGACGAGTGCGTGTCCCAGAAGGCCGGAATACCATTCCAGTTCCCCACAAAGGCGCTGGACGCGTCTACCCTGACGACGGTCTGCGAGAGCGTCCCCGAACTCGATTCATTCGCAAGCGAGCGCAGCCTTGACCCCATGTTCGTGCGCGCCATCGCCTATGGCGAGAGCCGCTTCGACCCGTGCGCTGCGGCGAGGGTGTGCCGGCAGGGATACAACCAGGTAGGGCCTGATGGCCGGCCCTGCTTCGACAGCAATCCCAATACGCAGGACGAATGCTACAGCAAGGCATACAACCGGATAAGCGATATTTCCGGCAGCTGCCAGCTCTCTGACGCGCCTAACGCCGGCACCAGCCACCCTGACTGGCGCTGGTGCGGCCTGGGCCTCATGCAGAGCCTTGAGCCGTCGGTTGACTACTGGCCTGCGCAATACCGCCAGGACAACACCGACGGCCAGGCTGCGGCCGTGTTCAAAGACGCCTACGGCCGCGGGCTGGCAGCAGACCTGAGCCTCGCCCAGGCATGCAACCCCACTTCGTTCAACCCCTTCGACAAGAAGGATTCCGCCTGCGTTGGCACTGCCAAGCTGGCCGAGAAGATGCAGGATGCGCAGCAGAGGGTCCGCAGGTTCCACAGCTACAACGGCGTCAACGCGCTGAACTGGGAGTCCACGGACGTGGACAAGGACAACGTCTTCGCTGCATATATAGCAGCCAACCTCTATGCAGGCACCTGGAAGGACTCATGGGTGACAGACTTCTTCCTGAGCTGGACCGTGGACGCGGCCTACTGCAACACGAGGCCGCTGCCTTCGCAATGCTCCGGCGCGGGCACCCCTGATTCCAGCAGGTGCTATGGTGCGACCGATTTCGTGCAATTCGTGGCCTGCAAGATAAGCCTGGACCCGAGCTACGGCCCGGACCGCGGTGCCGAGCGGATGGGGGTTTATTACTACCTGAGGAACAACTGCAAAAACAGCTTCTGCCCTGACTGGAAACGCCTCTATGATGCGGACAAGAAGCTCGGCGGCGGCCAGCCCGTCGTCATACCCCCGGAGGGAGACCCCCTCGGCCCGACGACCGGCTGAAATCAGGACAGCCATTCCCTGTTCTTTATCTTC
>CAZYGF010000070.1:0-5230 GCA_964647575.1 Microcaldota archaeon | reverse complement strand
TGGACGAGGCGTGGAAAATAGCCCAGGACGAGCGCAGCGACGTCATAACCATAGTGCGCGAGGGCCGGAAATACAATTTCTCGCTCGTCATCGCGACCCAGAACCCTAGCGACATGCACAAGACGATTTTCAGCAACATAGGCACGGTCTTCGTCCTGCGCCTCATCCTGAAGGAGTTCCGCGACTACGTGAGGAATTCCATAGGGTATTCAAGCTTCATATACAACGAGATATCAAGGTTCGGCGTGGGCGATGCGGCGGTGAACATGATTTTCGCCGAGAGGCAGTCAAAGGTCATGACGTTCCTTATGGACAAGATAGACGGCGAGGAGCCGCTCTTGAAATACATGATACGGGGTGGGGACATGAACATAGAGATAGAACGCGAGCAATTCGTCCGTATGCTCTACGAGCTTGGCCTCAACGAGAGCCAGGTCGGCCTCCTCAAGGCCGAGTTCGAGAAGGGCGACGGCGTGCTGGACGGGGAGCAGATGGTCGCAATACTGGAGAAATTCGGCTATGCGAAGCCGTCTGTGATATCCTTCCTCAGGCAGCTGGGGATAGACGACAAGAACCTCATCAAGGTCTTCTCGCTGGTCAAGATGAGGAAGGCGACAAAAGGCGTCGTGAACGTCGTACTGGATGATGGACATGGCTGAAGAGAGGATAGTTGTAGCCGCAGCGCAGCAGAAACCGCTCAAGGCCCTGGCTGCGCTGCTGGGAGGGCTGGGATTCACGAAGATATCCTACTCGGACAAGACGCTTACGGTCGAGAAGATGAAGGGCCAGGACATCAAGGGAAAGCCCTACCTTGATTACCGGGTGGAGTTCAAGGGCTCATCCGTAGACCTCTCCTACACGATACCGCCTAACCGGAGCAGGGTGGCAAGGCTCCTTGAGCTGCTGCCCACGTTCCTGAACATCCTCCAGGTGGCCGAGGACTACTACCTGGTCAAGCCGTCGAGCATCTACGCCCAGATAAACCTCGTCCTGGGCGAGGCGTCCAAGATAATCGACCGCGACGCGGTGGAGTTCTCCACCCAGCTCACCGACCTGCAGGCCAGGCACGCGGACCTGAACGCGAAATACAGCGACCTGGTGCGCTCCACCGAGGCGAACACGCGCATACTGCTGGAATGCGAGCAGAAGAAGGACGAGCTCGACAAGAGGCTGGCCAGGATGAGCGGCATGAGCGACGACATGCTCAAGGAGGCGCTCTACGCGTGGATACGGATGCACAGCGGCTTCATAGACGTGAAGGAGTTCGCCAAGGCCAATGCCATCGCAGTGATGCGCGCCGAGGAAGGGCTCAACATACTCATCCAGGAAGGCTACATCCGGAGGCGCTTGGAATGAGCCGGAAAAATACGCCCAGGGACGAGCCAGCACCACCTCTTAAGACGGAGTTCAGCTTCGAGCTGCTCAAGCCATACCCAGAGGCCCGCACATTCGTGATAAAGAAGCCCCTCAAGGGCTCCCTGAGCGAGACGGTCTTCGAACTGCTTGGCAGCAAACGGTGACAACATGAAAGTCCTGCTGGTCGGCAACGGCGCACGCGAGCACATAATCGCGGAAAAGCTCGCTGCCCATGCGGAACTCCATGCCGTCATGTCCAAAAGGAACCCGGCCATAGCGCGCCTGTGCAGGGAGAACTGGGTCTGCGACATAGAGGACGCCGCCGCCGTCGCCGCGGCCATCAGGGGGAGAACGTTCGACCTAGGCTTTGCCAGTCCGGACGCGACGCTTGCCGCTGGAGTGAGCGATGCCCTGGAAAAGGCAGGCATGGCGGTGGCATCCCCGACCATGGCGGCCGCGAGGATAGAATGGGACAAGTCGTTCATGCGTTCGCTGCTTGCCAGGCACCGCATAAAGGGCCAGCCAAGGCACGAAGTGGTGAAAACGGAATCGGATGCGCTCCGCGTGATAAAGGACTACGGCATGGTCGCTGTCAAGCCGCTGGGCCTTACCGGCGGCAAGGGCGTCAGGGTCAGCGGCGACCACTTCACGAAAATAGAGGACAAGGTGGCCTACGCCCAGTCACTCATAGAGAAGGACGGCAGCGTCCTCATAGAGGAGAAGCTCGTGGGCGAGGAATTCACGCTCCAGGCTTTCTGCGACGGCTCCACAATCGCCGCGATGCCGCCTGTGCAGGACCACAAGAGGGCATTTGAACACGACCGCGGGCCCAATACCGGCGGCATGGGGAGCTATTCCACAGGCGACAGGCTGCCATTCATGGAAGAGCGCGACCTGGAGGAGGGGAAGGGGATACTCCAGGGAGTCGTCAATGCTATGAAGAGCGAGGGAACGCCTTTCCGCGGCGTCCTCTACGGGCAGTTCATGGCGACCGCGGACGGGCTCAAGGTCATAGAGTTCAACGCCAGGTTCGGCGACCCGGAGGCCATGAACGTGCTCGCGCTTCTCGGCGGCTCATTGCCGGACGTCTTCCTTTCGATGGCAGAGGGGAATCTCCGCGCACCCAGGTTCGCCAGGGACTGCACGGTGGTGAAATACCTGGTGCCCCAGGGCTACCCTGACAAGCCGCTGAAGGACGCGGAGATTTCTGTTGATGCCGGAGCGGCCAGCGGCATGGGCGCGTCGCTCTATTATGCTTCGGTCTATGAGAAGGAAGGGAGGATATACACCTCGTCCTCCCGTGCCATCGCCATACTGGGAAAGGCAAAGGCGCTCCATGAGGCAGAGGAAATCGCCGAAAAGGCCTGCGGCTGCGTGAAAGGGGCGGTGTGGCACCGCAGCGACATAGGGACAGCGGCGCTGGTAGGCAAGAGAACAGCGCACATGCGCTCCCTGCGTGGAAGCCAATGAAAATGAAACCGATTTTCCTGCTCATACTGCTGCTCTCCACTGCGTTCTCCGCCTTCGGCTATTCACGCATAACCATCCAGCGGAGCTGGCTGATACACGCCAGCGAGGGCGACAACCTCGACTTCCAGGGGGCGCTGGTGCTCAACAACAGCCACCAGCGCGTCATGGCGGTCACGGCCGCCCCTGGCGTCAGGCAGGAAAGCGGAGAAGGCGGCACCGTGATGCTGCGCTACAAAGGGAAGATGGAAGGCGATTCGATACTGCTCAACGGCACGGCCATAGTGGACGTGGATTACGATACGTCGCTGCATTCCGACCCGCCCCTGTCCGGCGCGAACCGCTCATTCACCAACCTGACGGCCCCTGATGCGGAGATGGTGGCCCAGGCACGCAGCCTTGCGCAGCAGAACTCCTCGCTCGCGACCATACGGAACCTTGTCAACTGGGTGCACTCGTCGGTGAAATACGACCCGGGCTACTGGGGGAAGGTCGCCACCGCGAAGGAGGTCTTCCGCAGCCGGCGCGGCGTGTGCGTGGAGTACACCCACCTGCTCCTGTCGCTGGCGCGCTCGCTCGGCTTCGACACGCGCTATGTGAGCGGCTATGTCTATGCAAGCGCATGGCAGCCGCACGCCTGGGCTGAGATCTACGTGCCTGATTACGGCTGGCTTCCTGCGGACCCGACCTTCGGCCAGGTCGGCATGCTGGAAGGGACGCACCTTGCCATCGTGAAGGGCGAGGACCAGGCGTCTGTTTACGACGTCCTGCTCTCCGACAACAACGCCACGCTCGAGGCGCATGACAATGTCACCGCCGACTTCCTTTCCAACGACAGCAGGCAGGTGGAAGTCTCGGTCTATCCGGACAACTACACCTACGTGGTGACGGTGAACATACTCAACAAGAGGCCTGAATACGTGTTCGGCAGCTATGAGTTCCTGCCTGACAGCACCTACAGCCAGCAGGAATCCGGCATAGTCCTGCTCCAGCCCAATGAGGACCTGCGCCGCTACTACGTCCTCAACCGCTCCCAGTTCCAGGAAGGCTACACCTACACGATGCCGGTCTCCGCGGCCTTCAACGACGCCAGAGACGAAAAGACCTTCATGGTGAGCAGCCCGCGGTCCGGCGAAGAGGCTTCGGCACAGGTTCCATGCACGCCGGCGATTTTCCTGTTTCCGCTCATCCCCACCGCCCTGCTGTTGCCCGGCGCCAGGCGCTGTTGTGCCGCCCGGCGGAGATGGCCTTTTTAAAAAATCTTCCTTCGAAACACGCTCATGGCAAAACTCCACGTGGTAGGCGCAGGGCCAGCCGGCTCCATAGCCGCGCTCAGCGCCCTGCGCAACGGCGATGACGTGGTCGTATCCGAGGACCATCCGGTCGCAGGCCTGCCGGAGAACTGCTCAGGGCTTTTCTCCCGGGATGGGATGGAGTCGCTCCGGCGCTTTGTGGATTACCGGAAGCACATAATCAATCCCATCCATGGCGCAGACATATTCTTCGATGGCTCCGCGTTCTCCGTCCGCAGGAAATCGCCAGTCGCCTACGTCTGTGACCGCAGCGCCCTCGACCAGTCGCTCGCTTCCAATGCCGAAACCGAGGGCGCGCGCATCAACTACGGCGAGAAGGTGAACGGCCATTACTATGCGGACGACGTGGTCGGCGCTGACGGCCCGCTCTCTCACGTCGCCCTCAGCCACTCGTTCCCTAAAATCCGCAAGTACGCAGCCACGCTCCAGGCGCGGATCCCCTTCCGCTGCGGTGACGGGCACACAGTCCAGATGTTCCTGTCCAACGCCCGTTTCCCCGGCTTCTTCGCATGGGTGATACCTCACGACGAGTACACCGCAGAGTTCGGCGTCGGCGTGGAACTGCCGCACCGCGCCCAGGACGCCTGGAACCGGCTGCTGAGGCTCAAGGGCGTATCTGCTGCCGCGAAGCCCAGGGGTGCGGTAATCCCGCTCGAAGCCCGCTCCAGGACCGCCCTCCGCATAGGCAGGCGCAACGTCCTGCTCGCAGGGGATTCAGCAGGCCAGGTGAAATCAACAACCGGCGGCGGGGTGATATTCGGCGGCAACTGCGCCGCGCTCGCAGGCAAATACCATTCGCAGCCCTTCCGCTACGAGCTGGAATGGCGGGCACGCTACGGCGCTGACCTTGCGTTCCACCGCATGCTCCACGGCTACCTCGCGACGAGGTGCGACGGCGAGCTTTCCGCCCTTGGCACAAGGCTTAAGAAGCTGAATTTCGATGTATACCTGTCTAATCATGGCCACATGGACAGGCCGACCAGGATGCTCCGGCCGGCCCTGGTGGCGCATATTGTGAGAAACATCACCGGGGTTGCTTGATATGCAGGGTAAAACCGAGAAATACATACTTGGCGAGCTTTCCAGGAAGAAGG
>CAZYGF010000069.1:0-5272 GCA_964647575.1 Microcaldota archaeon | reverse complement strand
GTGCGCGACGTGGTCGGCAACAACGAGCTGGATTTCGTGCTCGCTGACAGGGACAAGATTGCGGCCGAAATCGAGAAGCTCGTGGACGAGGAGAGCAAGGGTTGGGGGCTTGACGTTTCGGCGATCAAACTGCAGGACATCGAGCTGCACGAGGACATGAAGCGGGCCATGGCGCGCCAGGCAGAGGCAGAGAGGGAGAAGCGGGCGACGATAATACTCAGCGAGGCGGAATTCCAGTCCTCTAACAACTACGCGGACGCAGCGCGCAAACTGGCTGGCATACACGGCGCCCTGCACCTGCGCACGCTGCAGACGCTCGCCACCAACGTCTCGTCCGAGGACTCGCCGACGCACCTCTGGATGCTTCCGACCCAGATAATGAAGTTCTTCGAGAAAAAGTGACGGCTCATTCTTTAAGCGGCGGGCAGTAGGATAGGAACGACAGCGAGAATACGAATGCGCCTATGGCAAGAGTGATGATGATGTTTTGCGTGAAATAGAAGTATAATGCTGCCAGGATTAACGCAGCAACGATGAGAGAAGCCTGCTTTCCTTTGTAAGCTGCTTGCAGGCGCCGATAGGCTGGCATGCACCCGGAGCAGATACCAGGTGCCTCCGTATGTCGTGAAAGACCCAAGCGCCGCATCAGCCGCACATAAGCTCCGAAGAGAGGATCGTCTAGGTCAAGAGAAGCTGCGGACTTAACTACACTGCAGAGGCTGCACAACAATCGCGCCATAAAATTTGTTTATTTCACATCAATTTTTATATGCGCAAGTGGCTTTTGACACAAAATCAAGGAGAACGACGGAAACTCCAGAGAAGGTTTAAAAATACAACGCAACAATTTGTTTTAAGAAGTGGAATAAAAGAGCTAAAGAGGTGGGATGAAATGCAAATGAAAACTGTTTTGCTCGCGGTGCTGTTGTCTGCGCTGGCCTTTGCCCAAGCAGCTGGCGCCGCACTGAACGTCGACAAGCCAGAGGAAACAGTGTGCGGTACCGGCCAGGACTTCAAGAGCTTCGCATGCAGTGTGATGCTCTACCTGCTTCAGCTCGGCCCGATAGTGGCGGTCATAGCACTGGTAGTCGGCGGGGCGATTTACGTCTATGCCAACGTCTTCGTGACAGCTGATCAGCGGGGCAAGTACCACACTCTTGCGGTGAACCTCGCCATAGGTGCGCTGATACTAGCTGCGCTCGTCGGTGGAGCTGGCATACTTGTAAAGAGCGGCATGCACTTCCTCAGCGGCTGAAAGGGGAGTCCATGCAGGATTTCACGGGCCAGTTCCCAGCCCCAGGCGGCGCCCTCACCGGCGGAGATGCCTTCCAGGTCGCGTTCTACGCCCTCGTATCGATGGTGGTTCTCGTTGGCCTAGCTCACCTCTTGGCAAGGATTATGAATAACAGGAAGTTGGAGGAATGGGCGAAGGAGGAGTTCGTCCAGGTGCTGGTGAGCGCTGCCATCGTCGGAGGACTCGTCGCCCTGATGGCCCCCGGCAACGGCATAATCATAAAGGCGTTCGATTCGCTTATTCCGCAGGGCAATGACTCGGTAATAATCTACGTCTTTGCCATGCAGCCCACCCCGGTAACGGTGTCGTCATCCGCGCAGGTGTGCATTGACGCAAACGTTCAGACTGGCACCATCCTGTGCTATGCATATCACTATCTCTCCTTATTGAGCGATCAGATAACGTGGACGATTGCGCGCAGCATGACTCTTTCGTTCTTCGCCGACCTTTTCTCCAAAATCTCCATAGACATTATAGTGGTTGAGGTGACCCCCCTGAGCGGTCTTTCAGCCATAGTGCAGGTACTCAACACCACAACCCAGACGCTGATTTTCCTAGGCATAACTACAGGGGTTGAGATGGCACTAATCGCATTCGCAGGCGCGGTCGCACTGAACATATTTCTGCCCCTAGGGGCCGTCCTCCGCTGCTTCTTCGCCACGCGCAGGCTAGGTGGCGCATTGATAGCGGTAGCGGTTGGTGCCTACCTCATCTTCCCACTCACGATAGCACTCAATGCCGTGGCCATGAAGGGAACTGAGGATTATGGAAAGGAAATCTACGATGGCGTCACAAGAGCAAACAAGGCGGTGGAGGATCTGAATATGTTCACGCAGTTCAAGAGCCCAGCTGACCTTGTGAACCCACAGGTGTGGACTACGTACCTCTCAAGCTTCACGACATATGCGGTGGTGCTGGTGGATACTATCAAAGAACTGCCGAGCACCTACATGAAAATGATTTCCATGTTAGTCCTCCAAGTCGTATTCCTACCGATGATTTCCATCATGCTGACAATGCTCGCCATAAAGGAGCTGGCCGGGCTCTTGGGTGGTGAGATAAACCTTTCCAAGTTCGAGGTGTGACGATGTATAGTGAACTGATGACCAACAGGAGGTTTGCCATTGCAATAGTGGCGGTCCAGCTCGTGCTGCTTGGCGCCCTTGTTCTCTATCCCAATGAGGCGATAGCACTCGGAGCCATTCTGAGCTTCATTGTGGCCGCGGCGGTGTGGAGATTCGGCTTCATCATAAAGCCAGTACTGGTCAGGAGCGCCCATGTGATGGAGGGCTTTGGTAAGTACGAGATCCCGGAAAGCCAGGACGTTATCGTGAAGAAGGAGGGCAACAGATACTATGCGACGACCTACCTCCTCGTCAGGTACACCCAGTCGGCTACGGAGAAGACGCCGGAGCAGGTAGCGCTTGCAAGGCAGAGCTACGAGCGCGCACTCTCTTCGCTCAACTACGTGTACAAGATATCCAACATGGTGTGTCCCGTGGATCTCACGCCTCACGTGGACAAGATAAAAGAAAGGAGAAGTGCCACGGAAACTAAGCTTTCCGAGCTGTCCGGCCTTCCTGCCAGCGCCAACCAAGGCGCTGAGATAGCGAGACTGAAGAGGGAGATAGAATCCTACGAGAGCCAGCTGGAGAAAATACAGGCCGGCGAGAGGCCCATGAGGGTGCTTAATTATGCCATGACGTGCGCATCCAGCCACTCCAAGGAGGATGCCATAGCGAAGGCAAGTCAGCAGGCCGCGGAACTGAAGACAGTCATAGCCAGCACGCTGGACACCGAGGTATTACGACTGAATGGAGACGACATGAAGCGGTGCTTCGAATGGGAGCACATGCTTCCGGAGAGGGAAGAAAGCGATGACTTTACCTACTGAGTGATGGCCATGGGATTGGAAGAGAACATAAGGAGCGGCTCCCCGCTGCGCTTCTTCGATACAACTAACCATCAGGTCGGCCAAAGGATGATTCTAGCCCACCCCCCTGAGCCGCCGCCGGAGCTCTTGATGAACGACCCGCTGCGCTCCATCTACATCGGCAGGACCAAGGTCATGAAGGTGCCTTTTTACTGGACCTATGAGAACCTCACCAATCCGCACATAGCAGTCGTGGGGGTTACCGGTGCAGGCAAATCCTACTTGGTGAAGACGTTCCTCACGCGCGCGGCGCTCATATGGAGGACCAATGCGCTCATAATAGACTGGGCAGGTGAATACGTGGACTGGGTGAGTCAGACGGGCGGCCAGGTCGTAGAGCTCGGGGAGAAAAACTCGCTCAATCTTATGGATCTGGGCGGCAATTCGCCACTTAACAGGAGCAGACAGATAATGCGCACCCTTGAAATGTTGATGGAAGCCCAGGGCAAGGATGACGAGAAGAGAGTGATTGAGGAAGCCATAGAGGAAGCGTACGTGGAGAAGGGCTTCTCCCTGCATGCGAAGGGCCAGGATAGAAAGGCGCCGCCGACCCTGAAGGATGTGCACCGCATACTCCTACGAAAGGCAAAGGAAGCGGAAGCTGTGTGGGTGAAGGAATACATCAAAAACGCAGCCAAGATGATAGGGAGGTTCACGAAGGAAGGGGCTGACTTCCTGGCAAGACCGTCCACGCTGGAGCTGAGCAGGCTGACAACATCCGGCCTCGTGGACATAGTACTGAAGAGACTCCCGGATGAGGATTTTCGCGTGCTCGCAGGCCTTTCCATACTGCAGTACCTCAAGGAGAGGATGAGGGATGAGGACTGGTCGGCCGCGAAGGGGCTTAAGCTCTATGTTGTACTTGACGAGGCATGGAAAATAGCGTTGGATGACAGGAGCGACGCCATCATGATAGTGCGCGAGGGCAGGAAGTACCAGTTCGGCCTCATCGTCGCATCCCAGAATCCCACGGACATAAACGAGGCCATATTCTCAAATGTGGGCACGACGTTCATACTCAACCTGAAGTTCCAGAGGTTCAAGGACTACGTGCGCGGCTCCCTGAAATATTCGGATTTCGTAGCCGATGCCATAGAGAAGTTCGGCGTCGGCAATTCGGCCGTGAACCTTACGTTCTCAGCAAAGACCGACTTTCCCCGGACGTTCCTCATAGATAGGATCCATGGTGAGGAGCCACTGCAGGACATGGCCATAGCCTGCGGAGGGGAGGAGTTGCATTTCGATAGGAACGAGCTCAAGAGAAAGCTGGCCTACGAGAACGTCCATGGCAACTTCGATGCACTTTGCGAAAGCGGTAGGATAGACGGCGGCATGCTGCTTAAGTGGCTCGTCGGTGCTGGCGTGCCCAAGAAGCGCATCGTGGATGTTCTCAGCTACCTGGGTTTCGGCATAGGGAGCATAAGGAAGCTCATGAAAGGGAGGGATAGTGATGATGGTTGAGTTTGACCCGGCAGTTTTTAAGAGGACGCTGCTGGCCCATGGCCTGAGCGATGCGCAAGTAAGAGACATAGAGGCGGAGTTCTCCAGGAACAACCTCGTGCTAGAAGACGAGAAACTGGCGGACATGCTCATGCAGCGCGGTAAGGAGCTCCACTCCATGATAGACATTTTCCGCAGACTCGGCATAGGGAAAGAGACTGTGGTGAGGATGCTGGAGAGGCGCGCCAAGCAGAAGCTTGGCGGGCTTGTGGACATTTACACCATTGAGGTTGAATCATGATATGCGGACTTCGTTCGATGCTCGGAAGAAGGGAGAAGGCCAAGACTGTAGAGGCTAAGCCAAGGGAAACGTTCGGCACCATAACAGTGAGGGGAAAGATGGTGGACGGAAAAAAGCTCGCTGCAGAGCTGACGTCACTTTCCTCGATTTTCAGGGACGTGTCCAAGGAGGAGGGCGTAGTGAAGGCGATGATAGTGGAAAGCACCGACAGGCAGAAAAAGCCCCATCTTTACATCGGCCTTTCCTTCGGCCATGAAGACGCCGAGGTGACTTACTCCATCCCACCTGAAGTGCCCAACCCCAC
>CAZYGF010000068.1:0-5281 GCA_964647575.1 Microcaldota archaeon | reverse complement strand
AGCTCGGGAACGCCTTGCCGTACTGCGTTATGCCCTCTGCGCTCGGTATTATCTTAGGCCTGCCGCCCTCCAAAAATGCAGCCGCCGAGTTCGAAGTGCCCAAATCTATCCCCAATATCTTAGCCATATCCATTCCACCTCGTAAATATTTTCTACTTTGCCTCCTTCCCTTTTCCCACGACCACCTTTGCGTGGCGCAGGACCTTCCCCTTGAGCGTGTATCCCTTCTGGACGACCTCGACTATCTTTCCTTCCTCGCCTTCGCCCTGCCTCAGCGCGTCATGCTTATACGGGTCGAACGTCTCGCCGAGCGATTTCAATTCATCCAGCCCCTCGCGTTTCAGGATGTCCTTCAGCTTCGAGTATATGAGTTCCATTCCCTGCTTGAATTCCCTGTGCGGCGCCTTGTCCATGTGCGCCACGGCCATGTCGAAGTCGTCAACCACAGGGAGCAGTTTCAGCAAAACGTCCGCGCCCGCGCTCTCGCGCACCATGGCGTTCTCCTTCGCCCCCCGCTTCTTGTAGTTCTCGAACTCGGCCTGGAGCCGCATGAGCCGCTCCTCAAGCTCCTTTCTGCCTGCGTCCGGCTGGGCAGGCGCCTGGGGCTGGGCTGCTGCGCCTGCCTGCTCTGGCTTTTTCTCAGCTTCCCTGGCCTTGTGCCCGTCCGTGTCATCACCCTATTTGTTGATTTCTTTAACAGATTGTTTAATATTACGAAAGATTTTTAAATTTTAATGCGGAATCATAAACATGCAGCCACGGCGTTACTACCGTCAGATAGTCATACGCTACATCTCTCTCCCTGCCAACGAGGACGATACGAACAGCGAGATAGATTATATATACCAGTGCCTCGGCCTGGGCGACGAGCGCGACGACGTCGGGCGCTCGGTGTTCCGCGCGCTCGTGAAGGCGAGCATGCACAACACCGGGATATCGTCAAGGGACATCATGGCCCTGGGCGAGGTCAGCCAGGCCGCGGTGATATACCACCTCAACCTTTTCCAGCGCTCAGGCCTCGTAGCCAAGGACGGCAGGATGTACTACCTGCGCGGGCATTCCCTCGAACAGACGCTCGAGGAGATGGAGAACGACATGCACCGCAGGTTCGACTACCTGCGGGCAATAGCAAGAAAAATAGAAGAAAAAAAGGGATTCTGATTAGCCTGCGCCGTGCAGCGTGATGCTGTACACGCGGTCGTAGGACAGCGGCGTCCAGCTTGTCTCGGACGCCAGGCCTGTTACGTCGTTCACGCTGAGCAGCATCTGGCTTGTGTAGGCGTTGCCAGGCGCCTGCCTGTCAACGGCCACGACATGGACCTGGACAACGTCGCTGAGGAGCTTCACATCCTCGGTCTGCTTGATTTTCATGGCCACCCAGTAGCGTCCGGCCGCAAGTTGCGGCGGGTTCTGGAAGGTGAAGGTTATCCAGTTGTCGCTCAGCGTGGTTACGTTGATCGGGCTCTCCACGCCTGCCACCCTGTCACCCGGCTTGCCGTTGCTGTCCTTCCTTATCTCGACCGCGATCACCGTCGACGCCTGCGTATTCCACTGGAGCCTCTTCATGAAGACCCGCACCTTGCCTACGCTGATGGGATTGTCCACGTTCACGGCCATGGCGCGCCATTCCCTGAATGATACGGCGTCGTAATCCAGGCCCTTGGTGTCAGGGCTGCCCAGCGGCGCCACGGCCCAGTCCTTTGAAAGCACCGTAGTGCCGTCGCTCTCCACCGTGAGCTTCACAACGCCGTCCTTCTCCGGCGCTATGGGCAGCTGCAGCGGCGACGTGGCGTTAGACTGCGCCGACGCCCTTGCCGCCTCGGCGCCGTCCAGCTTCACCACTATGCTCTTGCCTGCAGCGCATGTGACCGTCGCGACTAACGTGGTTTCCTTGGAAAGCACGCCGTCAGCCAGTTCCGAGAACGAATATGCAGGCGTGCATGCCTCGCCCCCTCCGCTTGGCGGCTGCGCCTCGCCAGTGGCCGGCGTTCCACCTGTTCCAGTCGGCGTCGTTCCTCCGCCCATGCATCCGAACACAAGAAGGGATGCCAGTATCAGTACGATTATCGCTCTCATCCTTTTCAACCCCCGTATCTGTATATTGGATTGTGGAGGTATGGCATGTAAAATTTAAAAAGCGGCTAGTATTGGCGCCTTATTTCCCTGACGCCGTCCCTCCATCCCCTGAAGTAGGCGGCCGTCTCGATGGGGGTCTTGTTGCTCAATGCCCTGAGATGGAGCTCCTCGTAGGGCGGCAGCACCAATTCCCCGTCTTTAAGCTCGCTCCATCTCCTTATCTCGAAATAATCAGCGTAATCCTCTGCCCAGGTGCGGCCCCGTTCGAGGCCTATGAGGTATGACTTCGCCTCGCTCACATCGCGGTTCCGGATAAGCGTTTCGATGACAGCGGACATGCCGGTTCCCCCTGGTTATCGCCCAGTTTCGGTATATTATCTTATGTGTGAAACTCTTTATAAACGTGTTGAAAAAGAAGGGCCAGCCCCTGGCGCGGGAAAAGCATGGCAACTTATCAGTCGCTGGTCAGGCCGCCCCTATTGAAGATGCACGTCCCGCTTTGCGCATCGCAGCGGGAATTCGCATCGCAACCTGCCGAGCAGCCCATCGGCACACAATTATTGCCTTTGCAGGATACGAATATGCAGTGGCACAGGTTATCGCTGCCGCATAATGCCCCGTTTTCACAATGCCTTGACCCGAAGCCGTCGCATTCCGGAGTCGAGTAGCAGTAGCCGTCCCCGATTGGGCCCGGGTTTGGATTGGGGCCAGGGATGTCAGGGGAGGCCGACGGTGCCGCCAGTATGGCAGAAAACGCCAATACGGAAACTATAAGGCCAAACGAGCTGAGCGCGGCCCCTGCCCTGGATGCCACGGTCTGCGCGATCTCCGCCTGTTTTCCTGCAAAAACAAAGCCAAGGAACGAAAGAACCAGCCCAAGGATGGAAACAGGAAGCGCGCCCGGCATGCTTATCCCCAAGCCAAAGAGCCTGCTGAGGCCGCCCAGGAGCCCCATCAAACCCGCAAACAGGCTCAAAAGCCCGAGAAATGCGCTTATGCCGCCAAGGTATTTTACCGGCCTTACGACGTGGGTGGTCTGTTTCGGCGGTTTGTCCGGTATCGTACCGGTGTTTTTGAAAGATTCTTTGGGCATAAATCTCACTCATCCCCTGCTGCTGATAAAACATCCGATGAGTACCGCGAACATGAGGAAAGCAGGGCCGCAGAGATTGTCCTGGTTGCCATCTGAGGCGCTGATTGGCGTTATTTTGCCGGTTTGCACATCCAGCCGGTATTCATAATACCGCTGCCATGCTTTGGTCGCGTTGAACCTTTCGCTTGATTTGCCCTGGCCCTGGTAATCATAGGTGAAATAGCCTGCCGGAAAGTACCTGCATTCCGACGCCATTATGTACGGCTCATTTATGCAGGTGCCGGCATTGCAGGCCAGGGAGATGTTTGTTTCCCCGTTGGCATCACTGGCCGTACAGTGATAGACTATCTGCCCGATGCTTGTTTCATTGGCCCCGTTGCTCACAAGGTGCACAGCCACCAGGGACGGTGGCGGTGGGGCCGAATCCGCAAAAGACAGGGTGGCCACGAGTGCCAGTGCGAACAGGAAAGCCAAGACCGGGCCATTTCGGCCAAAAACCGGAAGTTCCATCACGATCCCACGTTGCGTTTCGAAGGGCAGGTATATAAGTTTTGGCGAAATTCCCGGCCATGCCATGGCTGTGGCCCAGCATCATCTTTGCCAAACGCGCGAAATCAGACCAGCTTTTTGGCAGCGAACAATTCCGCCTGCAGCATGCTGTTGCCACCGCCGCCACGAATCAGGTTGTGGGAGAGGCAGGTGTACTTCAGCCCGAGGACCGGGTCCTGGCGGATTCTTCCGATGACGACGCTCAGCCCGTTGCCTTCGAACACGTCCATCCTCGGCTGCGGCCTGTTGCTCTCCTCCCTGACCACTATCGGCTTGACCGCGGACGGGAGCCTGAGTTTTTGCGGTTCAGCGCTGAACGAGTCCAGCATTTTCTTCACCTCTTCCACCGAAGCTTTTTCTTCAAGCTCGACAGCTACCGCCTCCATGTGCCCGTCCGTGACCGGGACGCGGTTGCAGGAGGCGCTGATTACGACCGGGTCTTCCTTTATCACGCCGTTTTGCAGGGTGCCCAGTATCTTTTTCGGCTCGCGCTCCACTTTCTCCTCTTCACCGCCGATGAACGGTATGACGTTGCCGATGGCGTCGAGCGAGGCCACGCCAGGGTATCCTGCCCCGCTGAGCGCCTGCATCGTCGACACGATGACCCTCTTCAAACCGTATTTTTTAAGCGGGAACAGGCTGAGGACCAGCTGGGTGGTGGAGCAGTTCGGGTCCGTGGTGATGAAGCCGCCCCAGCCCCGCCTTTCCCTCTGTATCTTGATGAGTTCCGCGTGCCCTGGGTTTACCTCAGGTATGATGACCGGGACGTCAGGCTCCATGCGGTTGTCGCTCGCCTTGGAGAACACGCCCAGCCCCTCGCGCGCAAACTCCTGCTCTGCGGTTTTCGCCAGCCCGCCTGGAAGGCAGGAGAAAACAAAGTCCGGGTCGCACTCGGAAACAATCCTCTTCGCGCTGCATTCCACGAGCGTCATCCGCGCCGCTTCTGCGCCAAGGGGGGTTTCCACATGCCAGTTCACGGCTTCGCCGTACTTCCTGCCTGCGCTCTTTTCGCTGGCGGCGACGCCTACCAGCTCGAACCATGGGTGTTTTTCCAGCAGCGACACTATCCGTTGGCCGACCAGGCCGGTGGCTCCCAGCACTACGACTCCCTTTTTGTTCATGCAATCACTTCTCGATCAGTTTCCGGTGCAACTCATTTAAACACGCCTTCATCTTCCCTGCAGGCATGACGAAGGATATGCTTGTGTTTCCTGCGTCCTGGGAAACGAGCCTGACGTCGGTGCTGTTCCCGGCCAGGTACGAGAACAATTCGGGCGCGCCGTTCTGGCACAGCCCCTCGCCGACCACGCCTATCCTGCAAACGTCCCTCTCCACCGTGACTTCCTCGATGTCTTTGACCTCTTTCAGGGCGTCCAGTGCTTTCCCGGATTCATCAGGGCTGGTTGTGAAGGATATGTCTACTTCGCTGGTGGAAATCAGGTCTACGCTCACATTGGCTTTCGCGAGGGCGCCGAATACGTTGGCGGCCATTCCTGGAGCGGCCGCGAACGCCGCTTCGCGCACGGTTATTATTGAAGCCGGTTTTCCGGCTACTGCTTTCGC
>CAZYGF010000067.1:0-5287 GCA_964647575.1 Microcaldota archaeon | reverse complement strand
CCTCGAGCGATTCCTTGGCTGACTCCTCGCCGATGACCGGGTTGCTTCCCGCGCCGTGGCCGCCGCTCGTCTTCTTCCCGAGCAGGATTTTCTTGTTCGCGCGGATGCGCAAAAGGTGCTTCGCGTCGGTGTTCATGCCTATGAGCGTGACGCCGGACGTCCCCATCTCGAACAAACGGTCGAGCGTGTTCGTCCCGCTCCCGCCTGAGCCGACGACGACTATCTTCTGCTTGGTCTGCTCTATGAACTTCATCAGCTCCTCGTCGTCCTTCGACTTGGGAGTGATGTCCTGCAGTATTTTCCTTTCCGATGCCCTTTCAGATACGGTTTCCGGCGCTGTAGCCGCTTGGTCCAACAAATCACCTAAGAACTTGATGTGTTAAGATTGCATAAAAAGGTATAAATAGGTAGCGAGGGCGCCCGGCCCTCGCCCTGCAGGTGCGCGCATCCGGATTCCCGGGGCCTAACGGTTTTTTCTGCCGGTTTCCAGCGTCGTGAAGGTGATTGACGACGAGTTCTGGTACGTGCCGTTCCGGCAGGTCGCGCTCAGCGTGTGCGCCCCGTTGGGGACGTTCAGCTGGAACAGCGTGCCGTTCGCCACCGCCTGGTTTGCGACAATCAGGCCGCGGTCGGTGATGACGTCCAGCGAGTAGCTGGCGTTGTCGCCAGCGCATGTGATGCCTATGGCGTCAGCCTGGCTGGAAATCGCTACAGAGAGCGGGCCTGGAGGCCGTGCCTTGTTCCCGACCGCATGCTTCTTCTTTTCCGCTTTCTTTGCGCTGCCTGCATCGGAGCCGTAGGCCTGGGCGACCGGCAGGGCGTTGTACATGGTTGAAGCGGCTGGCATGGACCTTTCACCATCAATCAGTTCTTCAGGCCCCATGCTGCTCGTTTGCGCATATTCCGCTTTTATCCAGTCCGCAGACGAAACCCCGTTCCTGATGCGTATCTCCGACGTGACAACATCATTCCAGTCGTTATCATAATAGGTGTTGCCGCCCACGTCGATTGAGGCGGTCCCGACATTGCCTATGTCCGGCAACAGGTCGCTATCGACGGGCACGCCATTCTGGTAGGTATCACAGCTGGATCCACCAGTTCCGGTCACGGCAAAGAACTGCCATGAGCTGAAAGGGGCCCATGTCAGGTTGCTGCTAGGCACGTAGTACCATCCGCCGATGCGGAAGAAGTATGGGGAAAACGTTCTCTGGCTGATATAGACCTGGTTGTTAAAGGTATAATCGCCCCAGCGTATCACTGGCGAACCATCGTTACCGTTGACGCCGGTCTTGTTCTGCCACCAGGTGAGAGTCCAGTCGTCATTGCTCATCGGGAGGCCGGAAAGCGGGAGGTGTGACAGGCGCGCCTGATTAGCTGAGCTGGTACCTATCACGTGTATGCCGTATCCGCGGGGAGAAGACTGCTGGTAATCCAGTCCGCCGCTTCCGGTCGTGTAGGGGCTAAGATCGTTGTTCGCCAGGCTGTCCTTCACGGTCCCGGATACTTCTGCCTCGTGCCATACCCCGGAATATCCGGCAGGCCCCCAGACGCCGGAGGCATTCTGCCCGTCTTCGGCAGAGGGATAGCCATAGTGCAGCCAGATGGTGTCATTGTCGGAAGCGTAGGGATCGCCGACCCAGATCCAGGTGGCGGTCTTGTTGCAGGTCCCGTTCACCAGTTCAAATGGAAGCTCCACCGCATCCGCCGAATCAAACGCCCTTATGTCGGTGCAATCCGGCTTCAGATGGCCTCCGGCAATCAGGGTGGCGGTATCCAGGATGCAATAAACGGGGAGATAGGGGAGAGAGCCGACCGTGGTATTTATGCGGCAGGGGGCTTCGTATGCGAAACCAGAAACTGGGGGTTGCCGGTTCTGGTCAGCACCGACCGAGTATTTTGACTTCCCCTGCTGATACTCGGCCATAACCCACCTCTTGAGGGCCTGGTTGCCAGGGAAGGTCGTAAGGTTGTATGAGTAGATGCGTATCTCGTCGAGCGTGACATTTCCGTAAAAGCCGCTTGTGATGCAGCCGCCGCCGGAGCTGTTGCCTCCCCAGCACCAGTCCTGCAAATTGCTTGTATCCAGCATGGTTCCTATCGCAAAGGAGCATGCCTGCGTTCCGTTCACGTAGAGGGCCATCGCCGTGAGGTTTCTGATTATGGCGATGTGATTCCATGCGGCCGGAGAGTCAAACATATCGGCATTGTTGCCATTGCACGACCGCATGATGGCATCATAGGCGCTCAAAGAGACGGAGCCGGTGGATTGTTCGCTGATGCGCCAGGGGTAGCGGGTATTGCCCAGGCCGGCCAAGGCAATAATCCTGGACCTGCCAGGATGGCTGCCCGCGTCGAACCTGATCCAGAAGGAAATGGCAAACTGCGTGTTCGGCTTCCCAACCAGCCGCATCTGCGGGTCGGTATAGAATTCTTTTGTGTAGAAGCCGGTCGATGACGCGCTGGCGAAAACGCCTGGACCGAACGTCCAGTTGTTCCTGTTTACGAATCCGGCCCTGGAGGACGAGTTCGCGGTGTTGTTCATGCCAGTGACGTTGTCGTTCATGGAGGCGCGGAACTGGTAGGAGCTGAAAGCCAGCATGGCGTTCTGCGACGTCCCAACGGCCGTGTTGTTTTTGTGGTATATGAAGAACGAGCCGTCCGCGCCAGCGGGGGTACGGTCTATCCTGTTCCAGGAACACGTCGAGGCCGATGGGTATGTCCCGCTCTCTATCACGAACGGGAGGACGGCGTTGTCGCTTGCGTTCACGCTCGCCCAGTCGGATGCATCCGGCAGGAAGTTGGCAGTGGTGTCCATGCATGCGAATACGGGGAAGTTGGTGAGCGTGCCGGCGACGTCGGTATCATAGGTAACGTTATTGCGGATATCGAGCGAAACGTTCTGCCATGCAAAGCCCACTGCGACCAAAAACAACAATGCGATGATTTTTTTCATTTTCAACGACCCCGCCTAAATATCCCCATGGAAGCGGGCATTTTCAGATCTGAAATGCCCCAAAAATAAAAAATCCCATGAAAGTTGGATTTATGCACCACAGTGAGGTTTATAAGCATAGGGCCAATCGTGTCGTCATAAATGCAACGCGGAGGGCGCCTACGCAGCGCATTTGACATTTTGGATAACGCATAAATTAGTTTTCGTTCTGCCATGGGTATGCCGGCCCGGTTGGATAATACTGCTGCGCGAAAGAATGCTCCTCCTTCCTGCCCTTCAGGCACCAGGCGCATGCCAGGCCGAAGATGAGCCCGCCGAGGTGCGCGGCGCTCGCCACTCCGCTGTCCATGTTGAACGTGCCCAGGAACTCCATCACGAACCAGGCGACGGCGGCGGTGCGCATGCTCATTGGGATGATGCCCATGAAGAATATGCGGACGTCAGGGAACAGGAGCGCGCATGCGCCCAGGATGCCGTAGATGGCGCCGCTCGCGCCCAGCGCTGGTATGGCTGGGATGATTCCGGCCAGGTACGTCGCGTAGTAGAGCAGGCCGCCGAGCAGGCCTGCGCCGAAGTATATCATGAGGAAGTCCCGCGTGCTCACCTTCCGCTCAAGCAGGGGGCCGAACATCAGGAGCGCGAAGCCGTTGAAGAAGATGTGCGTCATGTCCGCGTGCAGGAACATGCTGGTGACGAAGCGCCATGGCTGCGACAGCGCCAGCGCGGGGTCGAAGATGAATGCGCCTGTGAGCGGAGGCATGGCAAGCTGGAGCACGAAGACGATGCCCAGGGCTATCAGAAGGTTTGTGGAAATGCCCATGGTGGGATAAATGCGGCGTTTTATTTAAACCTGAGCGCAGCGATGGCGACATCGTCCTGCTTCGGCACGAGCATTTCGCCCTTCCTCTCCTTTTTACCTGCCTTGATGCGCCTTGACGTTTCGTCCAGGAGCAGCCGGACGATTTTCCGGGGCGAACGCTCAGTGCCCAGGAGCTCCCTCAGGTCGCCAATGCCTGACGCATCCTTCACGTAGCCGTTGCGCACCTTCACCCAGAGGTTGTCGGACAGGCCATCGCTGGCCAGCAGGATGAGCTCGCCCTTCTTCAATTTCCCGCTTCTCATGCGTATGGGCACGTCCTGGCCGCTCGGCCCGAGCACGGACGTGACGATATTGCGGAAATAGAAGAACTTGAATATCGAATCGTCATCGTTCGTCATCCTTGCGAGCGGGATTTCCAGGCTGGTTTCGCCCTTCGCGCTTATGCCATAGGCAGGCGAGTCGCCCACGCCCGCGACCATGAACGAGCCGTTTTTTTCCAGGAACAGTATTATGGCGGTCGTGTAGCCGGCCGTTACGGCCAGCTGCGCCTGCATCAGCGCTTCCTTCATCTGCTTCCCATCGCAGCGGTCGAGCGCCTTGAGGTATTTCAGTGCTGCGGACGACGCGGCGGACGACGCGGACGACGCGCCCGCTTCGCCGCTTACCCCGTCGAAAATAGCGAGAATCGCCTTTTTCCCGTCCGAGTATGCGAACGCGGAATCGCCGCATTCCTCATGGCCTTTTTTCACGGTTACGGAAAAGTCGCAGAACGCTGTGCTGGCCGAGCAGGTCCCGCTTGCTGTTATTTTCGTGCCTGCAATAAGCTTTTCCATTCCATCATCCCCCGCATATCGCGCCCAGGAGCGCCATGTAGGGCGCCGCGGTCTTTATGGAAACCGGGGAGAAGTGCGTCCTGCGGGCCTCATGGCCTTTGATGCGGAGCTTTTCGAGCAGCACGTCCATCTTCGGCACTGAGGCGCATTTCTGCACCTTGCACATCGCGTGTATGTCATAATAGTACGGAGGCATGCCGATTTCGCCCTGCATGAGCGAGATCATCCGGCCGAGCTGCGCCTTGTCAGAATAATCGCGCTTCTTGTTAAGCTGCGCCATGCCCTTCAGGAATTGCGCGTCGTGCAGCTCGCCCAGCCAGAGCGGGCCTGCGAACTCAACGCCGGCGCCGATAACGCTCCTGCAGTTCGCGCAGGGTTGCGGGAATTCTCCGCTGCCCCTCCAGCCGCATTTCCTGCACCAGGAGATGTAGCCGAGCTTTTTCAGCGACCCGTACGCATCATCCGCGCTGCGGCTGGCGTGCAGCACTGCCTTGAGGTAGTGCCTGTCCGAGAATGAGACGAGTGGCGTGATGCCCATGTTGAACTCTGCTGCCGTTTCCGCTATCTTCTTGATGAGTATGCGCAGGCCTGTCTCGTGCGTGAACTCGTTGTTCAGCGGGCGGGCGTGATAATTTTTCATGCACGGCGCGGCCTTCCCGCCGCACAGCACCGCGACGTCCG
>CAZYGF010000066.1:651-5352 GCA_964647575.1 Microcaldota archaeon | reverse complement strand
GCTGTCGCTGCTGGCGTGGCTTTTCTGGTGACGGCACGCTATAAAACCTTTTGAGCACTAATATACCATGAAGTTCGACGTTTTGGGGCGGGACGTGAACGTGGCGTGGAACCATGTGGCGGTTTCCTTCCTCTCGCTGATTGCCGCCGCCCTGATTATTTTCATCGTAGCACTTCCCCTGGTGTATCTCTTCTACATGCCCCTCAAATATGCCTCGGAGCTAGGGGGATTTGGTGCGGTGCTTGCTCAGGGCGCTGGCGATTATGGCAGAACAATCATGTCACTGATAGGTGCCCCTTTCGAAGCGCTTGTCTTTCTTCTAGTAGCGACGCGACTTTTTAAAATGACGAAAGATGCCGCCCTCTGCCGTTCTCTCGCAGGCGCTTGTTTTTTCGTCGAGATTGGCGTATACCTGCCCCTCTTTCTCCTCGCCACCCTGCTCTTCCTGCCCAACCCACTGGCGGCCCCGCCCGGGTTCGCTTCTGTCTCTTGGTTTTTGGGCCCCATAAGCAATATCCTCGATAATGCCTGGGGCGCAATGCTAATCTACCTCTGGCTGCTTGCGATTACCGTGCCTGACCGACAAAAAGCAGAAGAGACCGTTGCTCCAGCCGCGCTTTTCGGGTTGGTGATGGCCGCGCTTTCCTTCCTTCCCCTGTTACTCGAAGTTACTGCAGGGAAGGCGGATGTTGACTTCGGCTCTGCCCTCGCCACTTTCCAGACCGTCGTTTATTTCCTGTCCCAATTCGTTTTCGGTTTCATAATCCTCTATTACCTGAAAGGAAAGAAGCTGGATAACGCCGCCTACCTGTTCGCAGCACTATCAATCGCCTCGCCTATCCTAGAACCGCTGACGCGCCTCGGGGTACCGTTAACTCTGGAGCCGTGGCCAATCCTCACAACCGTGGTCCAACTCGCCTTCCTATACGGCCTCAGCCGCATCGACCTGAAGGACATCCTATAAAACCTTTTGAGGCATTGATACTATCGAATTCTTATGGATTTAGGCAAGAAACTGCGCGAAGCGCTCGCAAAGCTCACCGGCAAGCCGTACGTCGACGCAGACGACGTCAGGGCGCTCATCAAGGACCTCCAGCGCGTGCTGATATCCAGCGACGTCAGCGTCAAGCTCGTGCTGGCGCTCTCGAAAAGAATAGAGGAGCGGGCGCTGAAGTCCGAGAAGGTGCAGGCCCTCTCGCTCAAGGAGCACGTGACGAAAATCGTGTACGAGGAGCTCGTGTCGCTCATGGGCCAGGGCTACACGCCCCGCCTCGACAAGCACAGGATACTGGTGTGCGGCCTGTATGGGAGCGGTAAGACCACGACGTGCGCCAAGCTCGCGCACTTCTACAAGACAAGGGGGCTCAGCGCAGCGCTCGTCGCAGCTGACACCGACCGGCCGGCTGCCCAGGAGCAGCTGGAGCAGCTTTCCAAATCGGTCGGGGCTGCGTTCTATACTATAAAGGGGGAGAAGGACGCTGCGAAAATCGTGGCTGACGCCCTGAAGAAGGCGAAGGAAGAGGTGGTGATCGTCGATTCCGCAGGCCGGAACGCCTTCGACGGCCATCTGGTGGCTGAGTTGCGCGGCATAGCCGAGAAACTGAAGCCGGACGAGAACTACCTGGTCATCAGCGCAGACCTCGGCCAGATAGCAGGGAAACAGGCCGCCGAGTTCAACAGCGCTGTTCCGCTGTCCGGCGTCATAGTCACCAAGATGGACGGCTCAGGAAAAGGAGGCGGCGCGCTCAGCGCCGTGGCCGCTTCAAACACGAAGGTCGCGTTCATAGGCATCGGCGAGAAAATCAACGACTTCGAGACGTACGACGCGGAGAAGTTCGTCGGCCGCATGCTGGGCGTGCCTGACATCGGCGCGCTCATGGAGAAGATAAAGCAGATCTCCACGGAAACCGACATCCAGAAGCTGGAAAGCGAGAAGCTCACCATAGACTCCTTCTACGAGCAGCTCAAGGCCGCGAAGAAGCTCGGCCCGCTCGGAAGCGTGTTCTCCATGCTTGGCGCCAACGACGTGCCGAAGGAGCTCGTCCAGCAGAGCGAGGAGAAGCTGAAGAAGTTCGAGCACATGATAAACTCCATGACCAGGAAGGAGAAGGCCGACGCAGCGCTCATCAAGAACAGCCAGGCCCGTGTCCAGCGCATCGCCAAGGGAAGCGGCTGCTCCGAGAAGGACGTGCGCGAATTCCTGTCGCAGTTCGAGAAGATGGAGAAGATGATGAGCATGTTCAAGCGGAACCGCGGCTTCAGGAAGAAGATGGAGAAGATGATGGCAGGGGCGCCCCCTGACCTGAAGCTGGCCTGATGGGGCTGCGATGCCCCTCTCCGTCGTGAAGCCGGCCATTTCCCCGCGAGCCGTGCGGGCGAGGGAAATAAAATCATATCCATGCACTATATACTATTACAGTGAGGGGCAGGCAGCCAACGGTCCGCAAGGACTGAGGAAGTTCTGCCCTCCGTGAGGGGCTCTTCCTTTAAGGGGAGGGGGACGGCACAGAAACGATACCCTTCGGGGATGGAACGATCGTCTCTAGTCCCGATGACGGAGCAAGGCGATTATCGCCGCTCCCTGAGCCCGCAAGGGTTTGGGGCCTTTTGGCGGGGCAATCCGCCAGATGGTAGTCCAATGCTGCCAAGGCAAATTTGCAAAAATTTGCCTGCATTGGGATGAGAATCCCAATACAAAAAACAGAAGGCAGACTATGCCCCTCACTCCCGTTCACCTGCCCGGGTTCGCCCGGCGTGAACGTGCTGGCGTCCCCGTCGGGAAGCCGGAATGAACCCACTTTTTTGCACTAAAGCAAACCTTTAAATATATATACCACCAGAATATACTATAAAACACTATAATGATTATTGAGGTGAGGCGGTTGACAAGTCATAAAAGACAGAGGCCCGGTGCTAACAAGCAGAAACAAAAGGAGATCCCTGCACTCCCAGCGGATGTAGTTTCTATCGAGAGCATACTCGGCAGGATACGCGACCTCCATAGTAAATCTGCTGACCCCATAGCCGAAGGGCTGCAGACCGTACAGCTCAATGCTTTTACTTTCATGAAAAAGGAGACTGGTGACCTTGAGAGGAAGCTGGCCTCCATAGGCACAGACGTGGTCGCAGCCAAGAGGGCTGTAGACGAAGCTAGCTCCGCTGCGCAATCCTCAAGCGCCAGTGCCCTAGAGGCACGCGAATTGGTCCGTCACGCTTCTAATGCAGTGGATAATATTCCCAAGGTTATTAATTCCACTCTCGTGGAACAAATTTCGGCAACAGTCCCGGTGACCCTTGAGACGGATGACGGGGGCGCCAAGGCAGGGACCACCGTGATGAAGGAGCTAAAAGGCCGCGCGCTCCTCACCTATGTCACCAATAAAATATCTGCCATAGAAACGGCGCGCCTTGATGAGAGGACTAAACCAGTTGCTGACACACAAGGCCCCTCGCTTGAGGCCATCCTGACGGAAGTCGATGTGAAGCTGCTTACACCGTTTATCAAGGCGAGTGCGCAAGCCCAGGAAAATGCCGCCTCACTCGCTCAGCAAGCAATCGACGCTGTCGGAACCGTCAATGGAATCATAGCTGGTTTCAGGGCTGAGCTCGCAAAGCGCGACAAGGTGCTGCTCGACGTCTATACCGCATGCCAGGGATTCCTGGGCAAGAGCCTTTCTGGCGTGCCTGTCCTGCGCGAAATGATTGCGACTACCATGACGCCGGCGGTGCTGAACGCCCTGGGAGAAGACAACTACAAGGAGCAGATATCTGCCCTCGCAACTAACTCCGGCGTGGAAATCGTGCGTTCCATCCTGAAAGGCTTCGCCACCAGCGAGGAAACCATGAAGACTGCACTTGCTGCAGAGTATCTCAGCGCTGGCATCGACCTCGAAGACCCAGCTAACGGCAGCCAGAAAGCACATTTTGACGCGACGTGGCCCATGCTGCAGAGGAAAGCGACCGAATGCCTGGCGTTGCTCCAGGAGCCCAAGCCAGTAGACTCGAAGGAGAGTGTCTGACATGCCTGACCCGAATGATTTTGCCCTAAGAAATCTTCTTATGAAGAAAGGCAGAGGCACACTGCTTCCGCCGACTATTTCTGGGCAGACAACCCCCAAACCGCCTCCTTCGCCTCCTGCCACAGAGACAATCAGGAAGCAGCCGGTGGTGGCACCGCCCCAAAAATCGGTTGATGCCGGGGCTGAAACTACTGTTCATGGTGCTCCGAATGAAAAAGAGCACAACCCGTTTGAAGATACAGACACGGACCTTCTGGCCTCCCTGGCGAGGCACAACGCCGCAGCCAGTGCGTCTGCCGGTGGGCCCCAGGCGCTTGAGGGCGGGCCCAGTGGCGATGATGTTGCGGATAAGCTGACGCGCATGTTCGAGAAACGCGCACCCGCATCATCTCCGCCAAGTCAGGTTGATGAGGCCCCTAATATGGGCTATAGTATACTCGATCATGAGAAGGAGCTAGCGGAAAAACAACTTACCGGAGGCCCCATCGTGACTGTGACCCCTGGCGGCAAGCAGACCTTGGACGAGGCTCTAGACGCTGCCCCATCCGGGTCTGGAGACAAACCGCCAGTGCGAGAGACGGCAGAACCGCCGCCAGTGCGAGAGACAGCAGAACCGCCGCCAGCGCAAGAGACGGCAGAACCGCCGCCAGTGCGAGAGACAGCAGAACCGCCGCCAGCGCAA
>CAZYGF010000066.1:0-551 GCA_964647575.1 Microcaldota archaeon | reverse complement strand
GAGACGGCAGAACCGCCGCCAGTGCGAGAGACGGCAGAACCGCCGCCAGTGCAAGAGACAGAAGCGCCGCCAGTGCAAGAGACAGAAGCGCCGCCAGTGCAAGATGATGCCTCCAGCTATGACTCTTACACGACCGAAAGTGGGGTAACGGTGCACACATTCGACATAACCAAATTTGATGAGATAAGCCTTGGAAACGGCTACCGCCTTCAGTCCACTGGCAAGGACAAGAAAGGCAGGCTCACCTTCGACCTCATCGCTCCGCACTCCGAGAAAGAAGACATAACCTACCCAATCAAGGTTCCCGCGGACAAGCCCGGCAAGCTCTCGTTCCCGTGGATGCCGATGACAATATCGATTCAGAAACAGAGACTCGGCGATGTCGTCAGGGTCTCGGTCACGCCGTGCAAGGACAAGGTGAAGGAGTATAAGCCGCCTGGAAAGGCGAGCAGGTGGATTGAACGCCACGCGCTGGCGATCACGCTCAGCGCAGGCACGATTGCGTATACCGTGACGGCCAACATCTTCGTCCCAGAGGTGAAGCAGATAAT
>CAZYGF010000065.1:0-5361 GCA_964647575.1 Microcaldota archaeon | reverse complement strand
GCGTGTTCACCACTGACACGCATCAGACCAACATGGTGCGCGGCGTGCTCAACCCGCTCAAGGACGAGGAGGAGCTGCTCGCGGTGGTGCTGGATGCGCTGGCCGGGGCGCTGGCAGACCTGCAGCCGGCGAAGTTCTTCGCTGACAAGAAATGGTTCGACATAAACGTCATAGGCGCGAAGCAGTCCATAGAGCTGATATCCACGGTCAATTCCATCGTGGCCGTGTCGAAAATCCTCCTGCCGCTGATGATACTGGGGGGGATACTGCTGCTCGTGGCGATAGCCACTAAGTTCTGAGCCTGGGTGCGTGCTTGGCCGCGGCCGGCGCTACCGGCGGCATTGGCGCCTTCTCCTTGATTGCCTGCAATGCGCCGATTTCATTGATCGCAGTGTCCAGCGCACCCCTGGCTTTTGCAAAAGCGCGCTCCCACGGCCTCCTCATTGGGGTTGAGAGGCTGAGCCACTTCTTTTTCATCGACACTTCCCCTTCCACTTCCCCTTCCCAGCACTTGTCCAGCCTCTGTTTCAGTCTGTTGAGCTCAAATGCCGCAACATCCCTTCCCTCAGGCGTTTTGCCCGCTTCCACATGCAGGCTTATCAGCGTCATCACCGCCTTTTCCAGTATTTCCGCCCTCGTCACGTCAAGATCCAGCCCCCAGTTCCCTACCATGGGGTTTTTGGTGTCTTTTGTGAGGACTGCAATCTGGGCCTGGCTAAGTATGCCGTCAACTATCGACAGGAGGGAGTCCGTTTCCTTCTTTTCGGAATATATTTTTATCAATTCGGTGTGCAGCGCCCTGAACTCGTCAGGGTCGAGCATTTCCGTGGCGGAGAGGATGGTGTCAAGCTGCGAGGGGTCTTCTGCCTCCATTGCTGACTTAAGAATATCCAGCATGCTTGGCTCGTCATTGCTCTCATCGGTGCCCATGTTATCAGTGGTATAATTGTGTGGCTACGATTTAAAAAATGGCACACCCTGCCCTAGGGCAGCATGGCCCTGCCCACGCCTGCGCTTATCTTCGCCTGGCACTCGCGGCAGAAATCAAGCCCTAGCTTCACGAACCTCTCGATGAAATCAGCGTAATCGTGGTTCGCCTGCATGATGCACTTCTCATCCGTGCAATGCGGTGTGATGCCGAAGATGTGGCCGAGCTCGTGGCGCACCGCCGCAGATATGGCTTTTCCGCCCAAGTCCCCGCCTGTTTTCATCATCATCCACGCCGAGACCACCCCGGCTGCGCCAGGCCGGCTCACGCCCAGACTCCCATTCACAGCCCCATTTTCACCAGCCAATCCAAGCTGGTACGGAGTGATGCCCAGCCCGAATATGCTCCTTTCCTTTTTGAAGAAAAAGCTCAGTATGGGTTCGTGGCCCAGGTCCGCGGCGCCCACAACCACCTTGCCGGACGTTATCATCTTCACTATCGCATCTCCGCGCATGATTCCATCTGCGGCATTCCGCTTGCCAGTGTCCGCACAGTCACAGATTACGCCGAACTTCGCGAATTCCCTGGCCCCTGTGAGGGCCGCCAGCCGTTCGCGCGTTCCCAGCGAATCATGGAAGATGAGCCTCACTCGCACTTCGTTCATGCGCGCCCGCCCCCCGGGCTCCCGACCCAGCCGCGTATCCTGTCCTCGCACGTCCTGCATATGCCCAGCCCGCCTTCCACGACTTTTTTTATGAACTGCTTATGCAGCGTCCAGGCCTCCATCAGGCATTCGCCCGCCTTGCCCTCGCAATGGCTGTCTATGCCAAGCAGGTGGGCGAGCTCGTGCCTCACTACCGCGCGTATGGTGGCCAGCTTCAGCCTAGGCGCCGGTTCCGGCTCCTGGAACCTGGCCGGCGTCAGTTCCGGTTTCAGCCCCAGGTCAAGGTGGGTTGAAACGATGCCTGCCTCGCCTGTGCGCGTGATGCCAGGATAAGAGACCATGCGGTTGAGCTGCTCTATCCACCCGTGGATCTCGTACGGAGTCACACCCATGCCCAGGACGTTCTTGGTGTACAGGTCATCCCACGTGCTCCTTTTGGAAAATGGCGCGGTTACGTCATGATAGAACACGAAGCTTGAAATGACGAGCTCGTTCAGCTCCTCGCCGCGCATTGCCCTGTGTATGCGGGCGCCTGCCCTTGTCGGGTATAGCATCAGGTGCGGCGTTTCCAGGAGCGATTTCTGGGCGTCGACGTGGTCGAACGCAACGCCGAATTTCGCGAACGCGCGGGTTGCGCCCAGGACCGCCTGCCTCTCTGCGGCGCACAGGTCCGGCGAGAATATTAGCCTGACGCGGGCGCTGGGTGCATGCCTGGGCATGCCTGCCTCTCTTGTCATGTGTTATCTTATGTCCGAAAGAGTATAAAAAGGGCTGTGTTCCCCTCTGCTGCCAGGGTGAGACTCTATTGCTTCATGGCTCTGGCAACACCCGCGCTTATGAGTATATGGCACTCGCGGCAGAAGTCAAGCCCGGGCTTCACGACCTCTTCCACAAAATTCCTGGCGCTGTGCATTATGCACTGGGCGTTCACGGGATGACCAGTCAAGCCGAAAGCATGGCCGATTTCGACGCGCACAGCCGCGGTTATCGCCCTGTCTAGCAGGTCGCCATTCAGCCCGCCCTTGGAGAACAGGTATGTGGATACCACGCCTCCGACGCCGGCGATGCCCATGCCCACGCCATACTCAAGCTCCCCGCCAGCAGGCACCCAGAGCGGGTTCGGCGTGACGCCTATCCCGAATATCTTTTTCGCGAATATGCGCACCAGCAAAGGCGTCTGAGCGAAATCTTTCGATTCGACAAGCGCCTCGTTAGCGCTGACTACGCTGCCGAGTTTCTCGCCGAACTTCACCTGCTCGAGTGCCTTCTTGTTGTTGGCGTCTGTGAAGTCGTATTTGACCTCGAACCCTGCGAAGCTCTTGGCCCCTTCATAGGACGCCTTCCTCTCCCGTGCTCCCAGCGAATAGTTGTAAATCAGCCTGATTCTTGCCTCGCCCATGCTCATATGGTGGTAGAAAAGGTATAAAAAACAATCTAATAGGTCTTTCCGCGGCCTTTTTTCCACGCGCGCAGCAGCTCCGTGCACTCCTTCTTCATGAAGCCGCCCCTCACCTTCACCCGCGAATGGCCCTCCCTCTTGAGCGCCACGTCGCATATGGCGAGCTCGTGGAATCCCAGCCTTTTCACGTCGTTGGTGCACGTGCCGAACACGATGGCATCCGCCTTGGCCCAGTGGATGGCCGAGAAGCACATGGGGCATGGCTCGGTGGTGGAATAGACCGTGCAGCCGCGCAGCTCGTGGCTTTTGAGCTTCTTGCACGCCTCGCGTATGGCGTTCATCTCCGCATGGTTGGTGGCGTCCCTCTTCGTGAGGACGGTGTTGTGCGCCACCGCGACCACGCGGCCATCCCTCGCTATGCACGAGCCGAACGGCGAATTCTTCTTCTTCACGCCTTCCAGCGCCTTCGCGATGGCCATTTCCATGAACTTTCTTTCCGTTTTCATGCGCCGGTCACCATCCTGAGCAGGTCCCGTATCCCGGGCGCGAAGCCCATTATCATGAGGAGGAGCGCTATGTAGTTCCGGTCCTCCTTGCCCATCTTCTCCTTCTGGATCACGTACGCGGCGGCGAACGCGATTCCCACCTTGAGCAGGTAGAATGCGAAGTACGTGCCTGCGATCTCCCCTATGCCTGCGGAGAAGACGTGCTGCTCGAAATACGCCTTGCCGGTAAGCCCGGAGAAGACGTCTATTATGAAGAAAGTGGCTGCGCCGTCGAGCGCCTGGCCTGCGACGATGGCAGCGAGGATCCTGTCCTTGAAGTATTTCAGGGAGATGTACGCCGGCACTGCGGCCAGCACGAGGATGGGAAGGGAGTATGCTATATAATTCATGAACGGCAGCAGGAGCAGGAACTGCGGCAGCCAGAGCGCCAGCCCGACGTAGCCCAGCAATTCCATGCGCTTCATCCGGTATAATGCTGCCATGGATATGAGCAGGATGGCTGCCGTGACGATGTAGATGCCAGGCGTGACCGTGAGATAGCCGTAATCCCAGATGTGGCTGTCCAGGACGAGCTGGTGGATGGGCGTGACGGCTTTGAACACGCCGGTGTCGATTGCATCAGTCACGACGCGCATGGTGGAGCCCAGCAGCACGAAACAGAGCACGCTGCGGACGAAGCCTTCATCGAACCGGACGCGCCCCTTCAGCGCCCTGTGGAGCAGGTAGACGGCTAGTATGGCGATGGCCGCATACGCGAGCGTGTTCACGGCGTTGTATCCGGTGCGGCTCCATATGGGCTGGATGAAGTAATCGTATATAAAGTTATCCATCGAACCAACAGCATGGATATTCGGCGGAAAAAGATTATAAAGTCAAGCGTCCTCCAGTCCATGGAACGCCTGCTGGCCGAGGCGCGGAAGGCGCACGACTCGGGCAATGAGGATCGGACCCGCCGCTATGTCCGCATGGTCCTGGAACTGCTCAAAAAGCACAAGGCGAAGCTGCCCAAGGAACTGAAGAACAGCTTCTGCCGGAAGTGCGGCCGCCTGTGGATACCAGGCGACACGGTGACCGTGACCTACGACAAGAAGAACGCCTGCCTCAGGATCCGCTGCGCCTGCGGCAACACCAAGAGGATTTAAAGGCTATTCCGCAAGAGTATCCAACAAGGTCATTTTCATGGATTCGTATTCCCACATAGCGCCATATCTCCGCTCGGTCGAGCAGGCGATGGAGGCCCGGCTGGACGCCGAGGACAAGCGGGTGTACGGCCTGCTGGTGCCTTTCCTGCGCCGCGGCGGGAAAAGGATACGGCCGGTGCTGGCGCTGCTCTCCTGCGGCGCGGTCGGCGGGGATTACAGGGCCGTCGTCGAGCCCGCGGCCATAATCGAGATGTTCCACAACTTCACCCTGATACACGACGACATAGAGGACGACTCGCAGTTCCGTCGGGGCGAGCCCGCGCTGCATGTCGCCTATGGCGTGCCAATGGCGATGAATTCGGGCGATGCGCTCTACACGCTGCTGTGGCGGGAGCTGCTCGGGCTGAAGTTCAGGCCGTCGCGGCTCGTCACGCTCCAGAAGCTGTATGCGGACGCGTTCAAGCGGGTGGTGGACGGGCAGGGCGTGGAGCTCTCCTGGATACGCGGCGGGCGGTTCGACGTCAGCGAGAAGGAATATCTCGCCATGATAGGCGGCAAGACCGCGGCGCTCATGGGTCTTTCCTGCGAGGTGGGCGCATTCATCGGCGGCACAGGGAAGAGGGCGAGGAAGGCGCTCAGGGATTACGGCGAGAGCCTTGGCGCGGCCTTCCAGATACAGGATGACGTGCTCAACGTGACCGGCGAGTTCGAGAAATACCAGA
>CAZYGF010000064.1:0-5432 GCA_964647575.1 Microcaldota archaeon | reverse complement strand
GGCAGCGTGCTCTGGAAAAAGAGCTGAAAAAGTTCACCGCCCATTACGGCTACCTCTCGCTCATCGCTGCGGAAAACGGGCTGAAGCCGTTCGACCTGCGCGTCGTCCGCGCGTTCTGGACCGGAAACAGGCTGCTGGAGAACGTTTCCGCCCAGGCAATGCGCCGTTTCATCGCCAGAATCATAAGGAATCGTGCGCGCGCCGTGAAACTTGCGGAAAACCTGCCCGCGGGAATCCTCCCGCACCACAGCTTCAACGCGCTCTATGTGAATTTCGTCACCGACAAGGTGGCGCGCTCGGTCAGCAATTACGATTCGTGCTGCGTGACCTTCGGCAGGGTCCTGTCCGTGTCGGCACATGCCGCAGCCGTCCGCCGCCATTGCATCGGCAGGGAGGCAGGCAGGTTCGCGCTCATGCAGAAAAGCGGGCGCGTCGCACTGGAGAAAAACGGAGTCCGCTTCGTGGGCGCGCTGAAAAAAGGCGACACGGTGTCCATCCACTGGGGCATGGCCATCGAGCGGCTCACGCCGCAACAAGCAGCAGCATTGAAAAGATATACCCTGAAGAATATCGCTGCCGTGAATGGCGCGGCAAGGCGGTGACTGGCAGATGTTCGACGGCTTTTTCAGCAACCCGTTCAACCGCTACCTTGCCGCCGCGCTGTTTGTGCTCGGCATCATCCTCTTTGTCGCCGGCCCGCAGGCGGCAGAGGAGACGCCCACAGCGAAACTGGCGGTCCATTTCTTCTACTCCCCGACCTGCCCGCACTGCGCGGAGCAGGAGCCGTTCAACGAGAAGCTGGCGCTTGAATTCCCGGACGTGAAAATCGTGAGGCATGACGTGACCGTGGCAGAGGAATACCGCCGCCTCCTCATCATGGCCCAGAACTTCAGCATAGACGAGTCCCAGCTCGGCACGCCAATGACGTTCGTGGACGGCAGCGTTTTCACCGGCTTCGAATCAGAGGAAACGACAGGTGCGGAAATGCGCGCCGCCATCGCCGCCTGCCTTGAGGGCGCGTGCAACCGGACGGTTTCAGTTTCAGGCGGCTCCATGCTGGAGGATTTCAGCATCCCGCTGCTCGGCAGGGCAGACCTCTCCACGCTGTCCCTGCCCGTGCTCGCAGCCGTCCTCGGCCTGGTGGACGGCTTCAACCCCTGCGCCATGTGGGTCCTTGTCTACCTCATCGGCCTTGTCATGGACCTGAACGACAGGAAGCGCATCTGGCTCATCGTCGGCACCTTCCTGCTGGCCTCAGGCGTGCTTTATTTCCTGTTCATGACCGCATGGCTGAACGCCTTCCTGTTCCTGGGCTATGTGCGGCCGGTGACCATAGCCATCGGCCTGGTCGCGCTCGGCGGCGGAATACTGTCCATAAAGGAATACCTGGAGACCAAGGGCGCCATGTCCTGCAAGGTGACGGGCGGCGACGAAAAGAAGAAGCTCACTGCCAGGATGCGCGAGCTCGTTGCTGCGCCCATGACGTGGGCCGTGTTTGCAGGGCTCGTGGTGCTGGCTTTCACTGTCAATTCCATGGAATTCGTCTGCTCCTCAGCCATTCCCGCGGTCTTCACCCAGGTGCTCGCCCTCAGCGGCCTGCCCGCCTGGCAGTACTATGCATACATCCTGCTGTACGACGTATTCTTCATGCTGGACGACCTGCTGGTGTTCGGCTCGGCCATCCTCATCTATTCGGAAGTGGGCGAAAAATACGCGAAATACTGCAAGATGATAGGCGGCGCGATAATGCTCCTGCTCGGCCTGATGCTCCTGTTCGCGCCTGGCATGCTGCGCTAGGATTTGCCGGCATCAACAGGTTTTTTTAACCCTCGCTGCGACTGGAAGGCATGGCAAGCAGCAAGAAAGCGATACTACTTATCATAGACGGGCTGGGGGACCTGCCCACGCCGAAGACGCCGCTGCAGATGGCGAAGAAGCCGAACATCGACCGGCTGGCGAAGAACGGCATCAGCGGCATGATGTCCCCTGTCAAGCGCTACATCATCCCAGGCAGCGACACCTCGCACCTGCAGATCCTCGGCTACGACCCGGCCATATTCTACCATGGCAGGGGCCCGCTGGAGGCGCTCGGCCTCGGCATGGACATGCGCAACGGCGACGTGGCGTTCCGCGCCAATTTCGCGACCGTGAAGAACGGCAAGGTAGTCGACAGGCGCGCGGGCAGGATAGACACGAAGACGGCAAGCGCATTGTCACGGAACCTTTCCATGAAAATCGAGGACGTGCAGGCGGAATTCCGCAACTCGGTCGAGCACCGCGGCGCGCTGGTCCTCCACGGGCCGGGCCTCAGCCACAACGTCTGCGAGACCGACCCGCACGAGCTCGGGCCTCTCCACGCATGCCATCCGCTTGACGGCAGCCGCGAGGCCGCGAAGACTGCGCGCATAATCAACCGCTTCATCGAAATCTCCAGCGGGATACTCTCAGCCGCTCCGGAAAACCGGAAGCGGGACAAGCCGGCCAATATGCTTTTATTGCGCGGCGCCGGATATTACGAAAACGTCCCCACGTTCACCGAGCGGTTCGGCATAGAGGCCGCATGCGTGGCAGGCGGCGCCCTCTACAAGGGCATCGCAAGGTACCTCGCCATGGACGTGGTGATCGTGCCTGGCGCGACCGGCGACAGGAACACCGACCTCAGGGCCAAGGCCCGGGCATCGGTCAAGGCGCTGAAGGATTACGACGTCGTGTTCATGCACGTGAAGGCCTGCGACAGCGCAGGCCATGACGGCGACCCGGAAGGCAAGAGAAGGATGCTGGAGCGCATCGACGCGGAGGCAATACCAATCCTGGAGAAGAGCGGCGCGTATATCATAATCACCGGCGACCACTCCACGCCGTGCTGCCGCAAGGGGCACTCGGGGCATGAGGTCCCGATACTGGTATATGGCAGGGACGAGCGGACGGACGGCGTGGCGAAGTTCGACGAGATGAGCTGCGCAGACGGGGGCCTGGGCCACATAAAGGGAAAAGACATCGTATACCTTATCCTGAACCTGATTGAAAAGGCAGAAAAATACGGAAGCTGAAGAAAATAAAAAGAAAAATAAAAGGGGATTCAGCCTGCCTGGACGGCGCCGGTTATGGTCGCGACCGCGAGCCTGGGCGGCGCGCCGCCGACCTCGTTGTTGTATTTGTAGACCACGGCTATGCTTCCCCTGAAGCTGGAGCCGGCAGACATCGGTATCGGGTTGCCATCGGAGTCCGCGCACCGCAGCGCGAACTCCTTGTTCGAGCCGGCGGCCATGTTGCCTTCTGCCTCGCTGAGCTGCACGGCCCCGGAGTTGCCGGTCACCGCCGCCGAATTGAGGTTGCCAGCCACCTCGTCAGTGCAGAGTATGTAGCTAAGCGTGATGTCCCTGCCCTGCTGGTTGTCCAGCTGGACGGCCGCATTCACCGCGTTGTTCGCGCGCTCGACCGAGTATATCGCGTGCGCCTTCGAGCTGCACCCGAATCCCGGCTGGCTGAACTGGCAGCTCTCCGGCGCCTTCAGCTGCGGCAATACCACCGCGACCAGTATGGCGAGCACGATGAGTATCACGAACAGCGCGAGGCCGTAGGTTATCAGGTATTCCATGACAGCCTGGCCCTTCATCCGGCCCCCAGCTCCTTTCATTAGCTTTTCCAAATCCATATCAATCCCTTCCCTTACCTCATTCTGAACCCATATTAATCTTCGCTTACGCGATGGTAGAGAATATCCCCTCTATGCCCTGGCCTACGAGCCAGTAGACTATATATGTCGCGGCCAGCACGAACGGGAAATACTTCATGCCCTGGTTCTTCGTGCCGGTCCGTATGACGCTGACGATGAACGACGATATGAGCGCCGTCACGAACATGGTCGGCAGGGTGAACCAGAAGAAATCAGACGAGCTTATCACCGCATGGCCCACGCTGATGCCGGAGAACGAGGATATCATGCCGCCCCCGGTCGGCATGCCGCCACCGAGCTGCGGGGACAGCTTCTCGAATATCTGGATGAGCCTGGATGCCACCGCGAACAGGAAGGGCGTGCCGACTATGGCCGCGAAGAGCACGAATATCTCGTAGAGCACCAGCGAGGCCGCTATCTCCTTCTTCATCGTCGAGGTGTTGCGCACGTCGTCTGCGGTCTGCTCGAGCACGTTGGTCAGCTCGCCGCCGGACTTGCTCGCCTGCTTGAGCAGCAGTATGGTCCGTTTGAACACCCGGGAGTCGAAGCGCGAGCCGAGCGTGTCCAGCGCGTTCTCCATGGATTCGCCGCTGAAGGAGCCCTTGATGACGCCCTTGACCTCCTGTGACAGCAGGCCGAATTCCGGCTTGGCGGAATACCACATGGACTGGTCGAGTGTCATGCCGGCGTTTATGTTGGACGAGACCAGCGTGAGGAAGTCCGGCAGCATGGCCTCCAGCTTGTCCCTGCGGTCGTCCGCCTTCATGAGCAGGTACGTCGAGAGCAGCATGAGCGTGGCGAGGTAGGTCACTATGAACGCGAGCACGAGCACGATCAGGGGCAGGAGCTGCGGCAGGCCGATGTACGTTTTCAGCAGGCCTGCCATGGGCTCGTTCAGGGGCCTGTAAAGGACCACCAGGAGCGTGAGGAACACGGTAATCACGAGCACGTTGATGCTCATGTATCCTGCGAACGAGTCGGCCGGCATGCCGATGCCTGCGATGCTCAGTTCGCGCTCAAGGTCCTTTATGCGCTGCCTGGTGAAGAACAGCCGCCCGGCCTTTTCAAACACGCTTTCGTTTGTCATCGTCAGCACCTATATGAGGTATTTCGGCCTGGCGCTCTCCACGAAGCCGAGGAACAGGAACTGTATCACGGCTATCAGGAAGAACGCAACCACCAGCAGCCCGGACGAGAACCCGAACTTGCCGCCGCTTATGGCCGAGAAGACCACGGTCGCCAGCACTATGCCCAGCGACGGGACGATTATGCCGAACACCATGTAGAACATCACTATGGGCGTCAGCTTCTGGCTGTATTCCTTGAGCGCTATGAGCTGCTCCTTTGATATCTGTTCCAGCACGCTTTCCAGCGAGCTGCCCACGTCCGCGCCGCTGGACAGCGAGTTCGCTATCTGTATGAATATCCTGTTGAAGTACTTGGACGGGTTGCTCTGCGTCGTGTCCCTTATGGCCTGGGCCACGGGCACGCCAAGCACCACCTTGTCCACGATTTTCGAGAATTCCCTGCTCACGATGCCGTATCCGGTGGACGCGCCCACGAACGTGTCGAAGAGGGGCATGCCGGACTTGAGCGCGATGGAGATATGGCGCGCTGCGAACACTATCTCGTAGTCCAGCTCCTTCTGCCGCCTTATGACCGCCGCGTCCGGATATAGCAGGAGGTAGGAGAACGCGATGAGGGGGATTAGGACCAGCGGCCCTACAATCATGACTACGGCTGTGAGGATGTTCTT
>CAZYGF010000063.1:0-5524 GCA_964647575.1 Microcaldota archaeon | reverse complement strand
ATAGACAAGAAGTACTTCGGCTACGTCAGCCTGTCCGGCAAGGCGCTCATCGAATACCTGTGCGGCAAGGACCTGCCCGGGCTGGCCGCGCTTGAGGAGAACGAGAGGAATTTCCCGAAGCCCTGAGCGCACGCCCGGTGCTGGCGCCCTCCTGCCCCCGCCTATAGGTTTTTATATTTCAGGGTTGCAGTCTTCTTCATACCCATGAAGCGGACCGTCGAGGCGATATGAGATGCCTTTGGACAAGCAACTACTGCAGAAAGTGCGCACCAGGCATGGCGAAGGTAAAATCATACTCTCGCTTGAGGAGCGGGGGTTCTGCGTAGCATTGCTCAAGGACGGCACCACCGTGGAGAAGGAGGCCAGGAACGTCACAGAGTTCGCGGAACTCATAAAATCCTCGCAGGTCTCCTGGCTGGACTATACGGCCGACGACCTGGGCGACAACGCGCGGAAAACCGCGATGTCGCTCGGCTTCAGCGGGCAGATGCTCACATCGCTGCTCAAAGCCAAGCGCAGCAGCTACGAGGATATGGACACGGAGATGGGATTCCTCATCCCGGCCATACTTGTCGATGGATTCGACGTGCGCATCGAATACCTGCTCGTCCTCATCCGCGAAAACCTGGTCGCCACCATACACACCACCCAGGTCAAGCGCTATTTCAGGCTCAGGCGCTACGCGAAGATATACATGAAGAAGATCAAGCCGGCCATCAACTCCAAGGACAAGGTCACCACCGTCCTCATCCGCGTGCTTGACGAGAACAACAGCAGGAACTTCGACCACCTGCGCGAGATAGAGGAGAACTCGGACAAGGTCAGCGAGAAGCTGTCAAAGATAGAGACGCCCAGGGACGAGATAGGCCGCGACATACACGCCATGAAGCACGCGCTCATAACCTACCTCAGCGGCCTCTGGGAGACGGTCGACGTGCTGAACGCGCTGCGCTACGGCGACCCGGAGCTGCTCACAGACGACCCGAAGCTGCTCCAGCGCCTGAACGGCCTGGTGGTGGAGGTAAACTACCAGATAGGACTGGCCGAGCACCTGAGCGACGTGCTGGCGAGCGGGCTCGAGGTCATGCAGAGCATATACAACAACCAGCTGCAGGTCCTCAACAACAAGCTGGCGTACATCGTCGCCTACCTCACGATAATCGGCACTGCGGTGCTGGTGCCGAACACCATCGCCACCGCTCTGAGCAACCCCGCGTACGACCTGAAGCCGGCCGACGCGGGCTGGTACAGCGTCCTGCTCCTGGCATCCACGGTCGTGGCGACGCTCCTCTCCTACTGGTGGGTGAAATCGACCGGCATGCTGCCGAAAAGCGCGGACAGGGACTGACTACTTCCCGTAGAGGTCCTTGAGTTTCCCGAGAATCATGTCCTCTATGCCGAATTTAGCATCCTTGCCTGGGATTATGAGCATCGCCTTCCAGCCCATGCCCTGGGAATAGGCGACCCTTGCGCGGCGGTGGCCGTCGAGCAGGATGCGCTTGCCCTTCTTCTGGAGGACGACCAGCGGCGTGGCATAGCCTTCGCCTATGGCCGAGTTTATCATCCTCATCTTCTCCGCAGCGGTGGCCTCGGTCTCCTCGCCCGAATAGGTATAATACAGCTCGCCTACCTCCTGCCGCGTGAGCGTGACGTCCTTGCGCGTGAACTCTATGCCGGGATAAAGCTGCCCGTAATAGGCTATGAGCTTTTTGCACAGCCTTTCCTCTTCTTCCGGCGGAACAAGACCGACTACCATCAGTATCACCGACTTCTAAATCCAGAGCAGATTTTTATCCCTTCGCGTGGTGATTCACCCATGTCGGTTCTTATAAAAAACGCCACCATACTCACGCCCGGGGGGATTGTGCGGGGGGACATCTGCACCGAGGCGAACACAATATCCGCCATCGGCAGCTGCAGGGAGCGGGCGGAGCACGTTATAGACGGCACAGGGAAGATAGCAATGCCCGGGCTGGTCAACGCGCACACCCACGTGGGAATGACCATCTTCCGCGGCTACGGCGAGGACCTGCCGCTCGAGCGCTGGCTTAAGGAGAAGGTCTGGCCGATAGAGGCCAAGGAGACGCAGGCGGACATCGGGGCCGCGGCCAGGCTCGCTTTCTGCGAGATGATACGCGGCGGCACGACCGCCTTCGCGGAGATGTGCATCCTGGACACGAAGGAGATATTCAAGGCTGCGGAGCAGGCAGGCATGCGCGGCATAATCTCGCGCGGCTTCATGGATTTCGAAGACCCGGACCGCACGAAGCAGCAGCTCCGGGAGGTCCCCAAATCGCTCGATTACGGGAATGGGACCACCCTGCGCCCGTCGGTCGCAGCGCACGCCCCATATACATGCTCCGAAGAGATACTGATAAAATCCAAGGAGCTCGCGAGGAAGATGCGCTACGTCTGCTCCGAGGAGCTCCTCATAAAATCCAAGGAGCTCGCCACCCGGAAGGGGCTGAAATACCAGATCCACGTCAGCGAGACGCGCCAGGAGGTCTTCGACACGCTGAAAAAGCGCGGCAAATTCCCATACGAATACCTGGATTCCATCGGCCTCATGGACAGGGATTCCCTCTTCGTGCACGGCGGCTGGCTCACCAAAAGGGAAATCCTCCTCGCCGGGAAGAGGGGCATCAGCGCCGCCAGTTGCCCCGTGAGCAGCATGAAGCTCGCCACCGGCGGCATAACCCAGCTCGCGGAACTGGATTCAGCCGGTGCCAACGTCTGCCTGGGCACCGACGGCAGCGCCAGCAACAACTCGCTGGACATGTTCCAGACCATGAAGATGGCTGCGCTGCTGCAGAAGCACCACTACTGGAGGGCTGACATCCTGCCATGCAGGAAGGTGCTGGATTTCGCCACCGTGAACGGCGCGAAGGCGCTGGGGTTCGACGCGGGGGCGCTGGAGGAGGGGAAGCTCGCGGACATCGTGCTGCTGGAGCGCGGGCCGAACATGCACCCCGAGCACGACCTGGTTTCCAACCTCGTCTATGCAGCAGGCCCGCAGAACGTCAGCGACGTGATAATAGACGGCAGGCCTGTGATGCTGGACCGGCGCATCCTGACCCTCGACGAGGAAAGCGTCATCGAGGAAGCGGACCGCCGCGCCGCCGAGATACTGCGGCGTTAATCATCTGGAGCCGCCCAACAGAATTTATGGCGTGCCGGACTGTTTACAGGTTATCATCGTCTTTTTTCCTTCGTATTCCAAAATAATCGTCTACCACGATTCCCTCGACGCTTTCGCCCATACAAAAATGATCGTGTTTATACCATCCGTGGCAGTGAGCGCAGCACACTTCATATGGCATACCCAATTTTTTCCTAACAGCTTGCTCTAAGGCGTATTCTCCATCCCTGTAACCCATCTGTAGCCGTGAGGGCGTGTGTTTGCCTGTTTCTAAAAGTTCTCTGCGCATTGTTTCTTCTTCGGATTCCTCCCGTTTGACTTCTGGCACAATTGTCCCCAGTTCTTTACCTGGTGCCCCGCCAAATATCTCTTCTTTTAATCCTGGCAGATTGGCCAGTATTTCTGCTACGATTTTTCTATAGCCTTCCGCTCGGGTTTTATCCGCGACCATCTTTACTCGGAAATGCCTCTTCCAGTCAAGCAAATCCAGCACCTGCGATGTATGGTCAGTAAACTCTGCGGCTTCGCAACTCGTTATTAAATCGCATAGAAAGGTCCATTTAGCGTCAATTATCCCTTTTGCAAACCCATCATATCTGCTCTTCATGCCCTTCAATATTTTTAGTGCATCGGAGGTTAAGTAGCCCACTTCAACCGCCTCCACCTCCGCCGGCTTCACTTCGGGGATAATAGCCTGTATCTCAGCCAAAACCTCGCGGTATGCCTCCAGCTCGACTTTGCTTCTAAGTACCCTTCCCCAGCTGACCGGCTCTCCCCCCAGGTCCATGTTGTCCCTATCATTCCGCCGCACTTCCCCACCGTATATTATCTCAAATATGAACCCACGCTTCCAGTCCCTTTTGTAAAGATAGCTGGCTCTTTTATGCCTCCTTTCAATTTCATCCCGCTGCATGCCGTATCCTTTCTCTACGCGTTCCAGTTCTTCCCGTGTCAAATCTTTAAGGAACGGGGCCCCCATGCTCCTAATCTCTTTAAGAAAAGGCGGCGAATTCCATTCCGCTCCTTTGTAATCATCCTTCAACCGCTCAGCCTGTTTTTTCAATGCGCCTAGCTGCCCCGTGGATGGTTTCTTTCCATTGCTGTTCTCATATATTGCAAGCCACCTCATCTCCCGCTTTATAAATCGGTTTACGGCGGGCATAATGGCGTCCGCCTTGAAAGAAGCAGGCTGCTGTGCAGAAGCCTGGTTACATTCCTGCGGCTTTATGATGTGCTCGGTGGCAGGTGGCTGAGGCAACGGCCTGGCCACGCTGCCCAAGCCGGTCGTGTTGCTCAGCATCCGCCGCAGCCTAAGCCGCCTCATCTGGTTCTCGTCCAAAACCATATCTGGGATCCCGCTCCAGGCCTATCCTTGTACTATATTTACCCTGTGAAACTTTTAAATACCCACGTTTATACATTTATTTAAACTAGTTTTCTCTACAGTGACACGGCTTCGTTCAGCGCCTGCGCCCCGAATCGGCTTCAAACCCAAAAGTTTATAAATGCTTGGTTTTATAATCTGATAGCAAGTTTTTAAAAAGTTGCTACAAATTTTGAGAGGGATTTTGATGGAATCTACGGCTACAAAATGTCCAGAATGCAAAAGCAAAAGGCTTATAAGAGATTACGAGAAGGGCGAGCTTCTCTGCGCCAACTGCGGCCTCATCGTCGCTGAGAACATACAGGACCTCGGCCCCGAATGGCGCGCGTTCGACGCCGAGCAGAAGGAGAAGAAGGCCCGCGGCGGCGCGCCCATAAAGTACATGAGGCCGAACAAGGGCCTTGTCACCGAGATAGACCAGTACAACAGGGACATCCGCGGCGGCAAGATAAGCCCGAAGAAGCAGGCGCAGCTCTACCGCATGAGGAAGTGGCACAAGCGCGTGTCCATCGCCACGTCCATGGAGAGGAACCTGGTCATCGCGCTGGCTGAGCTGGACCGCGTAGCGTCCTCGCTCGGCCTCCCTGAGAACATCAAGGAGAGCGCAGCGCTCCTTTACAGGCGCGCAGTCAAGGAGGAGCTCATCCGCGGCAGGCTCATCGAGAGCGTCGTGGCCGCAGTCGTCTATGGCATCTGCCGCATCCAGGGCATACCCCGGACGCTGGACGAGATTTCGCGCGCCTCAGGCATAGAGAAGAAGGAGATCGGCCGCGCATACCGCTTCCTCAAGGCCGAGCTGCACGTAGACGTGCCGCTCACGGACCCGGCGCAGTACGTGCCGAAATTCGCCACCGCGCTGAAGCTCGGCGGCGAGGTCCAGGAAGAGGCGATAAAGCTGATACGCAAGGCGCTCCGCAAGGGCCTGATATCAGGCCGCGGGCCAACAGGCGTCGCCGCTGCAGCGCTCTACATAACCAGCGCCATGCACGGCGAGAAGAAGA
>CAZYGF010000062.1:0-5548 GCA_964647575.1 Microcaldota archaeon | reverse complement strand
TCAAGCCGGTCCACCGCCGCATACTCTATACGATGCACGAGCTGGGCAACGTCCATGGCAAGCCTTACAAGAAGAGCGCGCGCGTGGTCGGCGACTGCCTTGGTAAATACCACCCGCACGGCGACATGGCGGTCTACGATGCGCTCGTCCGCATGGCACAGACGTTTTCATTGAGATACCTGCTTGTTGACGGCCAGGGAAACATGGGCAGCGTCGACGGGGACAGCCCGGCTGCGATGAGGTATACCGAGGTCAGGATGGCCCGGATGACGTCCGAGCTCCTCACGGACCTGGACAAGGAGACCGTGGCGTTCGGCGACAATTTCGACGGCACGCTCAAGGAGCCGCTCGTGCTCCCCTCCAAGGTGCCCAACCTGCTCATAAACGGCTCTTCAGGCATAGCGGTCGGAATGGCGACCAACATCCCTCCCCACAACCTCGCAGAGGTTGTGGACGGCACCATCGCTGTCATAGACGGCGCCGGCGAGGACGAGGTCCTGAAGCTCGTGAGCGGACCTGACTTCCCGACCGGCGGCACCATAGTGGGCCGTGCCGGCATCTACCAGGCCTACAAGACCGGGCGCGGCATAATAACCGTGCGCGGGAAGACCGACAAGGACGAGAAAAGGCACGCGCTCGTCATCAGCGAGATACCCTACCAGCTCACGAAAACAGCGCTCATAGAATCCATAGTGGAGGCGGCCAAGCTGAAGAGAATAGAGGGCATATCAGGCGTCCACGACCGCTCGGACAAGCAGGGCATGGAGGTCGTGATAGACGTCAAGAAGGGCTACGACCTTGACATCGTCCTCAACCAGCTGCACGCGCACACCCAGCTCCAGACGTCGTTCGGCATAATCAACCTGGCGATAGTCGGCAAGGAGCCGAAGACCATGGGCCTCCACGCCATGATAACGGAGTTCGTGGAGTTCCGCAAGGAGATAGTCCGCCGCCGCTGCGTGTTCGAGCTGAAAGAGGCCGAGGCGCGGGCGCACATACTCGAAGGGCTGCGCAAGGCCCTTGAGCACATAGACCCAATAGTCGCATTCCTCAAGGCATCCAGGGACATGGACGAGGCCAGGGCAGGGCTGATGAAGCGCTATGCGTTCAGCGAGCTGCAGGCCAACGCCATCCTTGACATGAAGCTTTCCAGGCTCATATCGCTCGAGCGCGAGAAGATAGAGAACGAGTACAAGGAGCTCATGAAGAAGATAACCTGGCTCAAGGGCGTGCTCGCTGACGTCGCCAGGATACTCGCCATAATCAAGGCCGAGCTGAAGGAGATAAGGGAGAAATACGGCGACAAGAGGCGCACGGTGATAACGGACGGCGGCGATGGCGAAGTGGAGATTGAATCGCTCATACCGAACGACGAGGTGGTCGTCGTCATAAGCTCCCGCGGCTACGTGAAGCGCGTCGGGCTGGACGAGTACCGCCTCCAGGGCCGTGGCGGGAAGGGCGTCATAGGCACGGGAAACAAGGAGGAGGACTTCGTGCAGGACGTGATAGTCACGAGGAATCACAATTACCTCCTGCTGTTCACCGACAAGGGCAGGGCGTTCTGGATGAAGGCATACCACGTGCCCGAGGGCTCGCGCTACGCGACCGGCAAGACGCTGGTGAGCCTGCTTGACCTCAAGGACGAGAAGGTCACGTCATGGATAAGCGTGGAGAAATTTGACAGCGGAGAATACCTTTCCATGGTGACGAAGAACGGCATAATCAAGCGCACTGCGCTGGACAACTTCTCAAACGTGCGCAAGGTCGGCATAATAGCGATTACTTTGCGCGAGGGCGACTCGCTCGTGGAGGTCATAAAGACGGACGGCAAGCAGGACCTGGTCATAGCGACAAGGAAGGGCCAGGCAATACGCTTCAGGGAGGAGGACGCCCGCGAGATAGGCCGCACAGGACAGGGCGTCATCGGCATACGCTTCAAGGAGGGCGAGGACCAGGTCGTGGGCATATCGGCCTGCAGGAAGCCCGCGCTGCTGACTGTCACTGAGAACGGCTATGGCAAGCGGACCGCGATTGACGAATACCGCGCCCAGGGCCGTGGGGGCTCAGGTGTCATCAACATCAAGACCGAAGGCAGGAACGGCGACGTGGTCGGCGTCCGCGGCGTTGATGACGGCGACGAGATCATAGTCATGAGCTCCAAGGGCCAGGCCATACGCGTCCCTGTGAGCGACATCTCGGTCATCGGCAGGAACACCCAGGGCGTGAGGATAATACGGCTGGGCGAGGGCGAGAAGGTGGCGAGCTTCGCCGCTGTGCGAAAGGCCGAACAGAACGGCGGGCAACCGGCCGGGCCGGCACAGAAGCCGTCCGGCTGAGGGAATCCTCCTTATGGAAATCCAGCCCATCCTCGGCATAGCTGCGGGCGTCATATCAACCGCGGCCTATATCCCGTACATCATCTCCATCCTGAAGGGGAAGACGAAGCCGAACCGGGCATCGTGGTGGATATGGGCTGTGCTTGGCATCATAATATGCGCGAGCTACTGGTCGGTCGGCGCGCGCAACACGTTCTGGTACACGCTGCCTGTCGGGATGATTACGACCGCCCTGCTCTCGCTGAAATACGGGGTGGGCGGCTGGACGCCATTTGACAGGGTCTGCCTGGCCGGCGCTGCAGCTGGCCTGCTGCTGTGGTGGGTTTCTGGCATACCATTCACAGCCCTCGCCGTCAGCATCGGCATAGACATGATAGGCTACTTTCCAACCATGAGGAAAATCTGGCACGGGCCAGGCTTCGAGGACAGGCTCACATGGATGGTATTCTGCGTTGCTGCTGTGCTGAACGTCGCCGCCATAGACAAGTGGACGCTGGAAATAGCCGCCTACCCCTTGTACATCATTGTCTTCAACGGCATCGTGCTGGCGCTTCTTTTGCGCGGCAACGCCAGGAAGAAAGGCCGGGCACGCCGATAGTTGGCGCACGGCCTTTAAAAACAGTTTCTTTTAGCATACAATTATGTTAGCAAGAACAGAACGAAAGGGCAGGAATGACACGAAAGGCATTCCGGCGCAATTCAAAAACATGAAAGTGCTGCTGGCATTCGACAACGACGGCGTTTTGAGGGACGAATCCGGCTCTTATCAAAGATGCGTAACCGAAACCGTCTCCTTTTTCAGCAACGGGCGGCCCGCGACGTCCAAAGAACTCAGAGAATCAATGATGCGGAGCAACAATGACTGGGAGAGGACCTACGGGATACTCGGGCAACGGGGCATACTTGTGGGTTTCGAACGTGTCAAAAGGCATTTTCAGGACCTCTACCTAGGCAAGGAACGGGATTTCAGCGGGTATATCAACGATGAGCCGTGGCTGGCTGACAATGGGCTGCTTGCAAAACTGGCCGAAATGCAGCGCCTGGCAATCATCAGCGGCGCCCCAAGAAAGGAAATCGGGTATACACTGGAAAAGAACGGTGCATCGGACTATTTCTCCTTTATCTGGGGGATGCGGAAGGACAAGGGAAAGGTGGACGGATTGGAAAGGGCCATGGCACTTTTCAGGCCGGAACTCATCTGTTTTTGCGATGACAGGCCTTCCCCGATAAAATCAGTGCTGGGGTTGAACCTCAAAAATCTGGTTGCTTATGGCATCATCCCCCCGCAGGAGGGCAGTGGATGGAGGAAAACCCTCCTTGGTGCCGGTGCAAGGGAGGTATTTTCCGATGTCAAGGAATACTGCCGATTCTTGTTAAACCAGTGGGAAAAATAGTAAAAACCAGAAGGGGTACGGATAACCCCTTTTTTAAATGTTTACACACATTTACATCTGTGGATGGGTTTATGTTTGCCAACAGATTGCATCTCAAAGCGCACCGTGATATGCACGGGCAGCAGCCGCATGCTTGGGCCACCATAGCCAAATTTACCGGCCTAACGGTTCTCCTTTCGGTGTTGCCTCTGGCAGCGCAGCATACGGCCTCCAAAGGCCACGCGGCAGCGCAGACTGCGGCAGCCCAAAAAAGCACTGTAGCGGCACCGCGCGACCAGGCTCTGGCGGCTGGCCCGATGCTGGCGCGTACCGAGATTTCGAAAAGCACGGCGGCAAGCGACACGGTCCTGGGTGATTTCCGAATAACCCAGCTCACCAGGCCTACGCCGGTGAAGGCAGGCCAGTGCATCGCCAGAATCGAGCTCCTTTTCGGGATGGCTGGGAGCGTGGTGGACTTGCGCGTCACGCACATAACCAAGGAAGGAATCGGCATAGTGAACACGCTCGGCACAATAAGGGGCGAGGAGGGCATCAAGCCCGTCGTAAGCGTGGGGTATGGCAAGACAAAGGTCCTGGGAGTCGGCGTATCGAACAGCCTGGAGGTGCATGCACAGAAAGGCCCGGACGGCACGCCATTGTTAACCGCTGTGTTCATACCAAGCTACACCACGGAAACGTATATCGTAAGCCCTGGCGCGCTAATCATGGGGCCGCCGGCCCTGAGGGTTGTCTATGTAGGTTCAGGCGGCGTCGGCTTGTCGCCAGTGTTCAGCGAGGACACCATCAGGCTCGCTTATGGGGAGATAGTCAGGACCATGGCGGACAGCCTGCCCGTGAGCATCGGTGTCAGGAAATTCGATAATCCAGGGCAGGCAAAGCTGCACATCACCCACGTGGATGGTATTAAAGACGCTGTAACCAGCAGCCCAAAAAAGCAGCCTGCGAAATCCCGTCCCCCCGTGAAACGTCACACAAAACAGAGGAAGTGAGCTTTTTATTGCTGCCCAGCGAATACCCATCATGTTCACCGACCGGTACGATGCCGGGCGCCAGCTCGCCAAAGCGCTTGCGAAGTACAAGGGCAAAAAAGGCGTGCTCATTCTCGCCATACCAAGGGGCGCGCTGCAGATGGGCGAAGTGCTCCACGATGAATTGAAGGCGCCGCTCGACATCATCGTAACCAAGAAGATAGGGCATCCCATGAGCGAGGAATACGCCATAGGCGCGGTGGGGCCTGACGGCGAATATGTCATTTCCGAAGGCGCGGCAGACGTTTCGCCTGAATACATAGTGGGGGAGCGGAAGCGGCTTGAGAGCGTCGTGGAGGAGAAATACAGGCGCTACCGGGGCAACAGGCCGAAACCAAGCATCACGGGGAAGACGGTCATAATCATAGACGACGGCATCGCCACCGGAAGCACGCTTATCGCAGCCATCCACGTCATAAGGAAGCAGAAGCCTGCGAAAATCGTCGTGGCGGTCCCCGTCGCTCCTGTCGAAGGGCTTGCGAAGGTGAAGGCAGAGGCTGACGAAATCATCTGCCTGCTCGTGCCCCCGGATTTCTATGCCATAGGCCAGTTCTATGACAGTTTTCCGCAGGTCGAGGACGAGGAAGCGATAGCTATTCTGAAGAAGTGCCAGTGAGCTCCTTCGCGCGCTTCAGCAGGAATGCGAGGCACTCCGCCTTCTTCCCTGGCTTCCTGTTCCACTCCTTCACGATTTTCTTGTAGAGTTGGAGCTCGCGGGCGAGCTGCCCCATGGGCAGGTCTGCGCCTTTCACGCGGAAGATGAGCTGCGATGGGAGCGGGCAGCATCTCG
>CAZYGF010000061.1:0-5558 GCA_964647575.1 Microcaldota archaeon | reverse complement strand
GGTCCATGCCGGCCGGGTTGAGGAACGTAGGTATCCTCGTTTTCGCGCCCTTGGCGGCCAAATCCGCAAGGTAATCCAGCCCTGCCTGGCCGATTGTCTTGTAGGAGACGCCGGACACCTGCACGCTTGTCACAGGAATCATCTTTTCCGCGCCGTATATCTTGCCCAATGCGACGAGGATTTCCATGGACTCCCGTGCGGCATCGCCCCTTCCGCCGTCAAACATCTCCTGCTCGTCTTTTGTGAGCCGCATGCGCATCACAGGTATTCCTTCGGCCCGATCTTCTTCCACGCCGCCTTGGTGAAGTTCTTGCCGTGCGCCACGAGCGGCTTGGTCGCGTCAACGCCCATCTTGGCCGTCTCATAGGTGTTCGGGTCTGCGGACGGGTCCAGCGACGAGCCCTTTTCCTTCGTTTTTATCACCAGCGACTTGTCCGCCTGGACGCGCGTGGCTATCGCCCATTCCACTTCCTGGGAGTTGTCAACGTCAATGTCGTCGTCAACTATCACGACGTGCTTGAGCGACTTGTGGCCGGCGAATGCGGCCTCAATCGCCTTCCTGCCGTCGTCCTCGTGCTTCTTTTTTATGGATACGGCGGCATGCAGCCAGGAGCACCCTCCTGGCGTGATGTTGACGTGCCTGCAGTCGCACACCTTCTTCACTTCGTGGAAGATGGTCGGCTCGCGCGGCATGCCCATGAGCACCTTGTGCTCCAGGCCGCCTGGCAGCAGCACGTGCCAGAGCGCCTTCTCGCGGTGGTACATCTTAGATATCTCCATGACCTGCTGCTTCCTGACTATGTCGTACGTCTCAGTCAGGTCCACGAAAGGCCCTTCGTCCTGCAGCTCCTTGGTTATGCGCGCCTCGAAGGCGAACTCGCAGTCTGCAGGCACCTCTATGCCGTTTTCGAGCCGCACGGTCTCCACAGGCGCGAGCGCGTCGGCGTATTCCAGCTCGTCCTGGCCCAGCTTCGTTGAAATCGCTGCGCTGAGCAGCACGTTTATCGGGGCGCCGACTACTACAGCCACGTCGAGCTCGCCGCCAGCCCGTTTTATGAACTCGTTCAGGTGCCTGGGCAGTATGCGGACGACCACGCGGTTCTTGCCTATGACCATCATCCTGTGGAACGAGCAGTTCCTGCCCAGCTCCTTGTCGTTCGCTATCACGATTGCCGAGGAGATGTACGGCCCGCCGTCCTTTTCAGCATGGAACGGTATCGGCAGCTTGCCCAGGTCCACGTTGTGCGTGCTGTTCTCCAGCACAGGCCCGGTTTCCACCAGCGCCGGCCTCGTCGGATGGTCCAGCGCCTTCACCAGTTTCGGCATCAGCTCCTCTTTGGTTATGCCAAGATAGTCGCAGACCAGCTGCCTTGTGGAAAAGACGTTGCCGACGGCGGCGAATTCAGAGCCTTCCACCTCTGGCACGTACACCGGGCAGCCGTCCATCGCGTGCATCAGGCCGGCCAGGTCCAGGTGCTTGGGGACCGGCCTGCGCGCCTCTGCCAGCTTCTTCTCTTTCCTCAGCGTTTCGACAAAATCCCTGAACGTCTTCATCCTTTCCACCTTTTCGCGAGCGTGTTTTTGACCCCAATCTGGTCCAGCACCCTGGCCACTATGAAATCTATCATGTCTTCGACTTTTTTAGGCTTTCCGTAGAACCCGGGTGTCGCTGGCAGTATGACGCCGCCGGCCAGCGTCACGCGTTCCATGTTCCTTATGGTTATCAGCGAGTAGGGCGTTTCCCGCACCACGAGTATCAGTTTCCTCCTTTCCTTGAGCGCGACTTCGGCCGCGCGGGTTACCAGCGTGTCGCCCACGCCGTTGGCTATCTCGCCCAGCGTCTTCAGCGAGCATGGGACGACCACCATGGCGTCAGGCGGGTTGGAGCCTGAGGCGTACGGGCAGGAGAAGTCGCGTTCATCGTAATCCGCCTTCGGCAGCGCGCTGCCCTCGGCCTTTGCGACCTCCTTTGCGCCGCTGCTCACCACCACCTTCGCGTCTATGCCCTTCGCCTTCCTGAGCACTTCGATGAGCCTCCTGCCGTATTCCAGGCCTGAAGCTCCTGTGATGGCTACGAGAATGCGCATGGACATTTTTCTCCCCCGCTATATTAAATTCCTTCTTAAACGGCCCGGAACCGGCGCCTAGCCGAACTCCTCGAGCTTCCTGCCCAGGGACACGGCATTGCCCCAGTTTATGGAGAACGTCTTCTCGTTCTCCCTGAAGAGCGCCAGCGGGACGAAATACCACGGCTCGCGGTTCCTGCGCCATCCAATGAAGCAGTTTATGCCGCTCACCTCCTCCCAGCGGCGCAGGTTCACGAACTGCTCCCGGTCTATGCTGAGGTTGGCCTTCTCGTGCGCCTTGGCCTCTATGCCGAACTGCATCCCGCGCCTGAAGACGAGTATGTCCGGGCTGAGCGAGTTCACGCCGCTGCCCGCCGCGCGTATGACGCAAAACCCGTTCGTAGAGAAATGGTCTATGAGCTCCCTTTCTGCGCGCGAGCCTTTGCGATAGGAGAGCATGCCCACTATCCTCAGCGCAGGATTTTAAACATCGCATAATATACGTTTTTATGGCAACACCGCTGAAACCGATGAAGAAGGATTCCAACCTGCTTGCAGCCATAGCCTACGTGCTCGGCATAGTCGTGGCACTGCTAATCTACCTGATTGAGAAGGAGGACAAGTGGGTGCGGTTCCATGCGATGCAGGCCATCGTGTTCCACCTCGCATGGTCAGTGGGATTCGGCGCGGTCTTCATCGTGCTGTGGGTCGTGGCCTTGGTGACCATGGGCGTAGGGGCCTTGTGCATATTCGCGATTTTCCCGATTGCGCTACTGGTCATGGTGGCCAACTTCTGGTTCGCCTACAGGGCCTACAAGGGAGAATACTTCGAGCTGCCGGTCATAGGCGAATTCACGGCAAGCCACATCTAATGGGAAAGCGCCTTGTCCAGCGCCTCGCCGAGCTCTTTTATACTGAGCGGTTTCTCCAATATTGCGACCGGATTGAGCTCCTGGAGGCGCGCCATATCCGAAGCATTGGCGCCGCCGGTAAGGAATATGAACTTTACCTCCGGGTTGATTTTCCTGATTTCGGTGATCATGCCAGCACCGTCCAGTTCCGGCATCTGCCGGTCGCTTATGACCACGTGAACCGGCGTTCCTGCCTCAAAGGCCCTTCTGTATGCTTCCAGCCCTTTCTTGCCGTCGGCCGCGGTTATGGCCGTGTGGCCGTAAACCTCCTCCACCATGGTCTTTAACGCATCCGTAATCTGGTCCTCGTCATCCGCTACAAGCACTGTGATGTGCGTTTTCGCCACTTTTGGCGGCGCTTCGATTAGAATGTCAGTGCCGTCCGGGCCTGGTTTCTTTTTCTGAGCCTCGGCCAGCGGGAGGTGCTCTGCGAGCGCTGCCGCAAGCCTCTCCACCGGTATGATTGCCGGCAGCACCGCGTCAAATTCTTTGAGCCTGGGCGATTTGGAGTCATCTGTCCCGTAAGAGCGGACGAAGACCTTGGCATTCGGGTTCTTTTCCTTTATGCGCTTGAGCACGTCAACACACTGAAAATCCGATCCGCATTCAATCAGGATGAGGTCTGCGCTGGCTGCGTTTTTCACGGCCAGGTCATATGTGGTTGCCGTGAGCGTATCATAGCCGAAGGTTTTCACCATCTCCACTAAACATTCCTTGGTGCTTTCATCTTCAGCCATGATTAGCACGGTCTTGCCGTTTGTCAGGCGCTCCGGGTCTTCCTTGATGAACGTGACCGGCAGCCAGTTCTCCGCTGCCGAATATGCATCAGTGGCGGCCCCCTTATCCATCACGACATCCGCCCCTGCCAGCTTGAACTTGCCAATCACCTTGGAATCAAGGTTCAGCGCTACAACGATTATCTTTGCGTCCGGGCTTGCCTTTTTCAATTCCGCTATGGCAATAGTATCGTAATCCCCACTGTCGCTGTGGCCGCAGGTCCCTGCGTCAACGATTATGACGTCTATTTTGCTATTTTTGCAGGCGCCGATGGCCGAGCTGATGTCATCTGCCTTTTTGCTGGCATACCCTTGCTCGTTCAGGAGGTTGGCAATCATGTCACGTGTGAAATCCGTCCGGTCAACGACAAGCAGGGTGTAGTTCTTTTTCTCGCTGGCAGGAACGACCTGCTTCTCAGCAAGCCGGTCCGGCGCAACCAGAGGGCTGTTGCTCCATCCGGCACCGCCAGAACCTTTCGACTCCCTGCCTATCGGCTCGGTGCACCATCCTGGCGCCCTGTGCTTTCCAGCCCCTGCAGTACTGCCGCTATTATGAGTAATCATACTAATTTCCTTTATACCATAGAATTTATAAATCTAACACTATATCCCTGCACCTGCCCTCGTGGGTCTGTCAGATTTCCGGCGCGTCCTTCATGGCGCGTACGAGCAGCCTCGCGGCCTCCTCCAGGTTCAGCTCCCCGCCCTTTATGAAAAGCCTGCGCCTGCTGGCTATGGCGATGAGGACGTCGTCGGACGAGCGCGCGGCCTTCAGGTCCACATCGAACTTCTGCTCCAGCCACGCACGCAGCACGCGGCTGTGCAGCACGCGCTCGGCGAACGGGTGCGCGTGCACCTCCTCGTCGCCCCGCACGTCCATGGCTCCCTTGCGCACCAGCTCAGCCTTCGCCTCCTTCTTCGGGAAAAGCCCGCGGTAATCGCTGATGATGAGGTCCGGCGTGATGGAAACCCACTGGATGTCCTTGGTGGTGCCGGCGACCGGCGAGACCTTCGCCGCGCTCCTGTGCGCCAGCATGTTCACGAGCGTGCTCTTGCCGACGTTGGGGTAGCCGATGAGCAGCGCATGGACAGGCCTTGCGGCGGTCCGCGCCATTATCGCCCTTATCAGCGCCTGCCTCTGGTTCTCGTTCGCGGTTGTCGCGCTTATGGTGAACCCTTTGTTCGCCAGTTTCGGCAGTGCGCTCCCTTTCGGAAGCAAATCGGTCTTGTTCGCGACCATGAGCAGCCGCCTGGAGCCGGCCATCCTCTCCGCGACGGGCAGCCGTGTGCCTTGGACGTCCCTGGCGTCAACTATCTCAACGATGACGTCGGCGCCGTGTATCATGCCCTTCAGGAACGACCACTCGCCTGCCTTCCCCCTGTCCCGCCTTTCCATGGCATGGTATCTACCTTAATAATCCTTAAAGGCATATTTTCCTGCATGCTGGAGAACACGTTCATCCATCTCCCGAATTTCGGCCCGCGGCGGGAGCGCCGGCTCTGGCGGAGAGGAATACGGAGCTGGGACGATTTTCTCGGGCGGTTCGGCTCGTCCAGGTTCCACCGCATGCAATGTTCGCGCATCGCAAGCTCGAAATACGCGCTGTCGCTCGGCGACGCCGCTTATTTCGCCCCCCTGCTCCCATCGGACGAGACCTGGCGCGCCCTCCCCCATTTCCCGAAAACAGCCTATCTCGACATAGAGACCACCGGCCTCGCGCCTGAAACTGACTACGTGACTGTGATCGGCGTTTTCGACGGCGTGAAAACCCACAGCTACGTCCACGGGCACAACCTCGGCGATT
>CAZYGF010000060.1:0-5639 GCA_964647575.1 Microcaldota archaeon | reverse complement strand
TGACCGCGTCGCTGTTCTCCTCCTTGCCTATCTTCCAGGCCTCGTCCAGCACGATGATGAGCCTCAGGCCCTTGGCGGTCTTCCACCCCTCCAGCCTCATCTTCTCCTTGATGAACTGGAGGAGGGTGAGCGCGCCCAGCGCACGTGACGCCTCGTCCGGCAGCCCGGACAGGTCCATGTCCACCAGCCCGGATGATATCAGCTCATCCAGCCTCACCGTGCTCTGCTGGGAGAAGAAGTCCTCGCCCGGCTTGGTGAACTGCTTGAGCCTGTAGATGGCGTTCTCGAGCTCTGCCGGGAACTCGTATGAGCCCACCTGCGCCTGCTCGGTCAGGAGGCGGACCACGTCCTTGAGCGTCGGCGCGGTGAGCGGCTTGCCCAGCTCGTCCTTCTGCTCGAACGCGTCCATCCTGAACTTGTTCTCCATGTAGGCCTTCTCGATGGCCTGCTCGGTGAGGCGGCGCTGCTCGGGGTAGTTCGCTATGTCAGTGAGCAGCTCCAGCGTGCGCATTATCTGCTTTATGCGGTCGTAGGGCTTCATGCCGCCCAGGTCCAGCAGGTTGAGGTAGGACCCCTTGCCGAGCGATATTATCTTGCCGCCGGTCTGCCTTACCCAGTCCTTGTACTCGCCTGCCCAGTCTATGATGAGCGCATTGGTGTTCCAGACGAAAGCGGCGCGCAGCAGGAAGGTCTTGATGAAGTAGGACTTGCCTGACCCTGATATGCCCACTATGGCTATGTGCGGGTTGGCCACGTTCTCGTAGGTCCAGTAGAACGGCGCGTTGAATATCCTGGTGCGGCCCACGTAAATCGCGTTCGTGGGGTCGGCGAAAAGGACGCTCACCGGCGGCTCGGGCGGGTAGACAAGGATGTTCCGCTTGGATATATCCCGGTTTGACAGCTTGGTGAGCTTGAGCTTCCCTCCTATGGGCATTACATCACACTCTCCTCGAGTTCCTGTGGCGTGGTCGGTAAGAACTTGTCCCATTCAAAGCATTTGAGCATCTCGTCGGCGCTGAGCGACACTACCTCCACGTTCAGCGCGTTGGCCAGAACAGTGCGCAGCTCGTTCGACTGCGCCCTTGCCGCCGCGATGGCCGCGTCCTTGCTCAGGCCGACCGCGGTCGTCTGCGCGTAGGCTATCACGCCCATGGGCTTGATGCCCTTGATTAGCTTGTTCAGCTGGTTGTCCCATTGGGCGGCCTCGCGCTCGTACCTGTCTACCTTGAGCACGTCCGGCTGGGGCTTGTCCCTTTCCCTGGCGAGCCTCAGCTGCGCCTCGGCGCGCTTGGTCTCCACCTGCTTCCTCTTCTCGCCCACGTCCTCGACGTAGAGCATGTACGACACTTTCGTCACGTATTTCAGGTTGGATATGGCCCTCTCGAAGAACTGGCTGTAGGTCATGTTCTCCTCCGGGCTCTTTTCAGTGGCAGATTCGAATATCTTCAGGCCGAGGAACGCAGACGCGTAGAACACGCCGCCGCTGCTCTTGACTATGACGTCCTGGCTGGGCGGGATTTCGTACCCCTCCTCGCTCATCATCACGACGTTCGTCCGCTGGGTGATGAGCGGTATGACAAGGTAGCCGTATTTCCAGAACAGGACCCCCATCATGGCGCCGAGGCCTGCGAGAATCCCGCCGATTATTGCGAACGGCCCCCCGCCGAGGAACGCGAAAAGCGCGCCCACGACCCCGACACCGATTGAACCGTAAATATACGTCTTAGCTCCAGTACTGGGCATATGGTATCCCTCTGCTTTACCCTTTGCTTAACATAAAGCAGAAATAAATATAAACCACCCCAATATGGAAGCTTTAAAACCACTGTTGCTCATACTAAACAAAAGTGATTTTGTTTGCAGGAGCGACAGCATGCACGGAATAATATTCGACAGGGATACCGCCCACAACTTCATGGTGCGGCCTGAGCATGGCGGAAGGGCGGTGGTGCTGCGAAAAAGCGCCGAGAAGCCCTTCAGGCTGGGCGACCACGTTCTCTATGATTCCATCCACCCCCTCCAGACGGTTGATGCGACGGAATCCTACCGCTGTCCGGACGCCGCCCATAGGTTGCTTGCCGCCAGGCACAGGGCCGAGCCCAGGGGGATGGCATTTGAAAGCGTGCCCCTGCTGAAGCAAAAAATCCCAGAGGCGTTCGCATCTGCCGGCGGCCACCTGGCGGCCGCGGCCGTGTTCTACGACCCGCTGCTGCTTGGCGGGAGGCTGGGAACCAGGCTGGAGCGGCTGCCTTATCACATGGTGGTGATGGGGAATTCAAACAACTCGCTCCAGCGGACAATCGCGTTCCTGCAGTCGATTGAGGGCAGGCCTCCCGGCTGCGCCTGCAGCATCCCAAGCGGCGTGTCCCTGACCGAGATGCAAGCCGGCGGCCTCGGCCTGTTCCTCGCCCATAATGGCATTTTTGGCGCTGTCTACAGCACGCGGAGCAACCCGGAATCAGTGCTGGACCAGGTGCTTCAGGAAGAGCGGCCTGCGCCGGGGCCGGAGAAGGCAGAGGGGCACGTTTTCGTTCCTGTGGAACGGCTCGTGCGTGTTTACCTCGGCCAGCCGTCCATCGAGGTTGGCGTCCTGAAGGCGTGCATGGAGGCGGCAGGCCACCTTGCAGCGGCGGAGAAAAAGCAGGTGTGACTTATGGCCGTACGCGCAATACTCTACAAGACGGACAACACACGCAACTGGATGGCCAGGTATACGACCGACGCTTCAGGAAAAGCAATAGAGTGGGGCAGCTCCCGCTCCGTCGTCCTCCCGCGCAGCCGGGAAAATGCAGCCCTTTTCAAGGGCTGCGAAGTGCTTGTTGAACTCGCCCACTCCATCGGCCATGTCGACCTGGCTGATGAGTGGACCCCCGTGCCAAACGGGCGTCGTGACGCTCGGGAAGGCCCGATGACCAGGGAAAAAATCACGGCAGCACTCTGGAAGGATTTGCGCGGCGCCACCGCGGTAGTGTTTTTCGACTCGTTCCACGCACGCGGAAAGGGGTCGTTCAACCTCGTGGTGGCTGCAAGGACTGAAGCTCTTTTGCGCGAGGCTTATTCCAGCCTGGACCCGCTATGCGGATACTCCCTGCCCGCACTCCAAAGTTTGCAGAAGCCTGGCGGCATCAATGCAGTATCAGCCTCCGCACCGGCGGACTTCCTCAACACATTTATCGGGGCGACGGCGCTCACATCCCACAGGGAACGCAACCTGGTGTTCGTCCACCTGGACAACCTCGCGCCACCTGATGGCCGGGAAGTCCGGCCGGCGCTGGCCAGGATGTACCTGGACGTGGCGCTTGCGCACATGCCCGAAGTGGTCGAGGACCCGACGCCCGTGGTGAGGGCCGAGCCATACGTGCCAGGCTGCCTGCTTGAGAAGAGGATGGGGCATGCGATTGCCAGCGCAGACCCGCACGGCATCTCCACCCTTGTGCTCTATGACCCGTCTGCCGGCGGCCACCACGCAACCCAGTTCGAGCCCTATCCCGAGCAGCTCTGGCGCGTCATCACGATATCAAAGCCGCAGGGCGCCCGCACGGCATCGGAATTGGAAATAGGGCTCAGGACGGGAATGGGCGGCATATCGCTCAATGAAGATTACAACACCATTGACGGTAGGGCCGGTGCGCTGCTGGCCCGCACATACAGCACCCGCCAGGACTTCCGTGCTCATGTGAAGGCGCATCCGAAAACCGAAGACGGCACAATGCTTTTCATCCCTGTCCCCGGCCTGGTCTACAAGCAGCAGTGGGGGCCTTCCCACTCCAATGTGGAGCTGGACGTTGTCTACAGATGCGTTGAATCCGCAGGGGAGGCGCTGCAATGAACTATAATAAGCCTGCGGCGGGGCGTTGAGGGTCTGTCTATGTGCCCCTACGGAATAGTAACAAAAAAACTCGTGACCAGAAAGGCAGCAGGCTGCTGGATGGTCAGGGCCGAGCACCCCGAGCGTTTCTCCTTTCTCCGTGGAGGAAGGACAGTGCTTCTCGAAGACAGTGAGAGACAGGAGCTCGGGGGCAGAAGGGTGCTCTATTGCAATATTCAGCCGAATGGCAAATACGTCATCGCGAAAAAATGGATGGTGGTCGAGGAAGGGCTGGCGGGCCGTGCGCCAGGCCCGAGGAGCACGGCATTCGAGGCTTCTGGCTGGGTTGCCGAGAGCATAAGCCAGGCGCTGGCAGGCGTTCAGGTCCCTGCAAACACGGCGCTTGTGCTCTACGACCCGCTGTTTTTCGGCAGACCTGTAATGCACGGGAAGCACCGGGTCCCGCTGGACTTCCTCGCGCTGGCGCGGTCAGGGCAGCTGGCCGAGGATGCGGTGGCGCTGCTTTCGCTCATGGAGAGCGTTTTACGCGTGCGCCCGCTGCCCAAGGCCGATGCATCGGATGAGCTCCTGCAAGAAGCGCGGCGCCGGATGCGGAGAATCGGCAATCCGCCCTCGCTGCTCTCCGAGGGGAATTTCTTCACAGCACGCTACAAGACCACGTTCAATCCGCCGGAACATTTCGCCTCCCATATAAAATCAAGCAGCGAAACGTGGGGGCTGCGCGTTGTCCCCGTGGAAGGGCTCGTGCGCAAGCTGGGCGGGTGGCCATTCATAGAGGCCGAGGTCATAGCCAAGTGCGTGAAGTGCCTCTCAGCGCAGGAAGTGCGCTAAGTTTTATAATAATTGCCGCTTAATACCTGATAGTGGGCGACAGCAGTCATCAGATGAAAAAAGCAGGAAGCGACCGGCAGGCATAGTTTCACATGGCAGGGCAATTGTATTTTTGCATCCACAGGAACGTGAACACGACCGCTTCAGGCAGCCGCGGGCCCCCCAACGGGTGCATCAGCGGCAGGTTCGACCACGTAGCGCAATTCAAAAAGGTGCCAGGCAACTGCACCGGCATATTCATCGGGCGCCCAGCGTGCACTGCCTTCTACCCGTCTGATGAAACTCCGGCAGGGCAGCGCTTCTGGCGCACGAAAAAGACATCGCTGGAAATTCCGCCGGCTCTTGCCGCCCCATCGCATGGCAGCGGCTTCCCAGGCACGTGTTTTACCGTCGCGGGCAGCAGGGTTGCCGAAGTGACTGCAAGCGTGTTCGCAGAGCTTGGTATAAAGGTTTAGCCGACTGCTTCCTCGACGATTTTCTCGGCCTGGCCTATGTACGTGGAGTAGTCGAAAAGCCCTGCCGCCTCTTTCCTGTCCAGCACCTTTTTCTCCAGCAGCACGTCCTTCAGGTGCCTGCCTCCCTCGAACGCCTCCTGGGCCAGCGTGCGCACGAGCTCGTGCGCGTCCTGCCTGCCCATGCCCTTCTTATCCGTGAGATAAATCATGACGCGCTCTGCCATGATGAGGCCTTTCGTGAGTTCAAGGTTGCGCCCGATGTTATCCGGGTAGAAGACGAGGCCTGACAATATCCTGTTCATCTCCAGCAGCATGTAATCCGTGGCGATGAAACTCTCAGGGAAAATCGCGCGCTCGTTCGCCGAATTCGTCAAATCACGTTCGTGCTCCAGCGCTATGTTCTCCATGGCGGTGAGCACGTTCGCTCGGACTAGCCGCGCCAGCGAGCACACCCGCTCGCTCTTGTGCGGGTTCCTCTTGTGCGGCATGGTGGACGAGCCGACCTGCCGCGATGCGAACGGCTC
>CAZYGF010000059.1:0-5644 GCA_964647575.1 Microcaldota archaeon | reverse complement strand
CTCCACTGGCTTGAATTCGGGCAGTCCCTGCCCTAGTGCATCCTTCCAGCATTCTTCCCTTCGGCTTTACGAATACGGGGAGCGTCTGGAAGCGATACGTACTTCGACCGTCCAAGACAAGAACGAGTTCGTTCTTGACTGTCGCGAACGAAACATCGTTCGCGCCATGCCATACAGGTGGATGCACCAGAAGCACTGGGGGAAGTGGATATAAGCTTTTCGGGACGTCATTTCCGCTGCTAGTTCATAACCGGTTTTGCTGCAGAAGGGCAAAACCGAAGGAAGAAAAACATATAAGCATACCGCGACCAATAGCACTGGGGTGGTATGAATGAAAGAGATAATCGTGGTGGCGGGAAACCAGATGGGCTCGCTCGCAGCGGTCGCCGAGGCGCTCGGCAACAGCGGGGTGAATATAGAGGCCATTTCCGCCTACGGGATGGACAACAAGGCCGTCTTCAGGATAATAACCAGCGACAGTGCCACCGCAATCAAGGCGCTCTCCAAGCTGCCGGGCGTGAAGATACAGGAAGCTGACACGGTGGTATACAGGATGATAAATCGGCCCGGCGAGCTGGGCAAGATGACGCGCAAGCTTGCCAACCGCGGCGTGAACCTGGAAAGCCTCTACATCGTGAGCAGGAAGCAGGACTTCACTGAAGTGGCCATCAGGCCGGCTGCGAAGGACATGGCCAAGGCGATGGAGGCCCTGGGCATCAAATCATAGCGTACCCTGCGGGTGGCAAAAATGGCAGAGATGGCACAGCAGAAAGCTCCTGAAACAGAAATTAGCGGGGGACAGCTCGCACTGCTCAGGAACCTCAAGGCGGGCACGCACGCCGGCACCACGCAGGAACTCGCGGCCGATGTCGTGCGGCTGTGGGACATAGTCACTATAGCCAAGGGCAAAAGGCCGGCCATTAATGACCCGGCGCGCAGCGTCTGGGACAGCGCCCTGAGCCTGTATGGGGGCAAGGCGAAGGAGATGAAAGCCGCCGTGGATGCGCTTGAGAAAATCCACGCCGGGATGATAGCGGACCTCCGTGCGAAGTGCTCCAAGGCAGAGGACCTGGGAGCGAACATAGGCCAGATACACGAGATGGCCAGGGCCATAGTGAAGGACATAACCCGGGCCAGCCATGCGAACTACAAGCCCCACTTCAGGGAATTGATAGAGCTCTCCTTCGTGGAACTCGGCAAGGTAGTGCCATGGAAGCGGGAGACCTGAAGCACAAGGCTTAAATGCGGCGCCTGCCGATTGACATCATGCCCAGAGACGTGGTGCTGGACACCAACTTCCTCCTGCTGCCCTTCCAGTTCAGGATAAATATAATAAGGGAGCTGGATTATCTTATCGAAGTGAGCCACCGCTACGTCATATCGTCGAGGACGCTGGATGAGCTGAAGAAGCTCGGCAAGCTCGTCGGCAAGAACGGCATGGCGGCGAGGCTCGCGCTAAAGATGGTGAAAGCCAACAGCATAGAAGTGGTGAAGAGCGAGATGCCGGTGGATGACTGGGTGGTGCGGTATGCCATGGACAACAAGGCGATAGCCTGCACCAACGACCGCATCCTGAGGAAGAGGCTGATGAAGCTCGACGTGAAGGTCGTGACGCTGAAGGCGCGCTCAAAACTGGGGTTTGCCTGACATGGCTGACGAAACTGAGAACACGGGGTTCGACACTGCATTCGGCTACGCATGCGCCGGGACAGTGATAGTACTCTGCGTGATCGCCCTGATTTACGTCCTGCTGGGCTTCAGGAAGTTCAGCTACAAGAAAAAGAATATGGGCACCCAGACCTCGCTGGTGGTGCTGGCCAACCGCGACCTGTTCCGCATAGCCGTGGTCGCCAGGTTCAACAAGGAGGAGATAACGTTCGAAAGAAGAAGGATAAGAAAAGGGCAGAGCGTGGAATTCGTCTATCCACGCTCGGACCAGAAAGCCAGGCTCACCGTGGAGGTGGAATCTGGTCATGCTCGGACTTACGAGGTTTAGGCGGGCTCCCTTTCAGCTTCTTGTAGACGAACCAGAGTACTGCGACCACTATGACCAGCGGGAGCAGGAACCCTGACAGGGCCACTACTAGGCTTATGGCCACCGCAAGCGCGCCGAAGAACAGGCTTCCCAGCCCCTCCATGGACGGGGTTATCTGCTGCGTTGCAGGCTTCTCCTCGTATATGGCCACGGTTATGGTGGAAAGGTCCACCCTGGAGACCAGCGCCTCCTTCTGCTGCTTCAGGAGCTCCAGGTCGGTCTCGACGCGCGTGATCTCGCGCTCCACGTCCAGCAGGTCGCTTATGTTGTCGCTGCGGTCGTAGAGGACGTAAAGCCTCTCGAGCTCCAGCTCGCGGTTCTTTATCCTGGTGTCAAGGTCCATATACTGCTTGGTGACGTCCTCGAGGCTGACGGACATGTCCTTGACCTCGCCGACAAGCTTCAGCTGGTCGTTTATGGCGTCGAACTTGGCCGGAGGCACCCTGACGGTCATGCGGTACTCCTTGCTGTCGGTGTATTCGTTATAGGTGATGCCGCCCAGCTGGGCGCCGGCGTTCCTTAGCATGGTCCGTGTGCTCTCGAACTTCGTCTCGAGAGTCCCTTCCTGGACCCTTATCCTGATATCGCTCTCCTTGGTCACGTACTGGGCGGAAGAGTCCACGGCCGGGGCGGCCGATGGGGCTCTGAACTCCGCGTTGGACGACGTGGTGCCGGACGAGCCGCCGGAAAAGTCCGACAGTTCCGAGCCTAAGCACCCGAATGACAGCAGCGCGATGAGCGCCAGAAGAACCACGAAACCTTTCAAGATATCACCCTGCATGGCTATCCCAGCCGGTAATTAAACATTTTGGTTTTTGCTCCGGGCTGCGCCGCAATGCATATAATCAGCACCTTCGAAATCGTTCCATGCGACTGCTGCTCCACCGGGGCAATTCGTTCGACCCGAACTTCTACTACCATTCAGGCCTCGACATAGACCACAGCTTCCTTCTCGTCGACGGCAAAAAGACGCTGTTCGTATCCAAGATGAACGAGGCCGCCGCACGGGCGCAGTTCGGCGGGAAGGTGGTCATCTTCGAGGACGCGGTTAAGACGCTCTCCGGGTACGTCAAGGGCAAACGCGTGCTCTTCGACGCGAACTCGCTCAAGGCCAGGTCCTACGTGCAGCTGGCAAGGAAGTGCAGGCTGAAGGACCACTCGCTTGAGCTGATGAGGATGCGGAGCGTGAAGAAGCCAGAGGAGGTCTCTGCCATAGGGAAGGCTGCGCGATGCACGAAGGAGATATTCCACTCATTGGATTTCGGGGAGGCGAAGACCGAGCTGGGCGTGAGGAAGCAGCTGCTCGTGGCAACTGCGGAACTCGGCCTGGAGCCGGCCTTCGACCCCATAGTGTCAAGCGGCGGGAACAGCGCATTCCCCCACCACGAGCCGTCAGGCAGGAAGCTCGGCCCGCTGGTGCTTGTGGACTACGGCGTGATGTATAACCACTACCGCTCGGATTTGACTCGCTGCTTCATACTGGACGGCGACAGGAAGATGAAGGAGCAATACGAGGAGCTGCAGGGGGTGTGCCACTCCATCGTGGACGCGCTGCCGGACCTGCGCCGGGGAAAAAACGTCGCTGCGTTCGCTGCGAAGCTCATGAAGCGTGCCCAGTTTCCAAAAATGATACACTCCATAGGGCACGGCGTCGGGCTGGAAATCCACGAGTTCCCCAGGCTGAACGCCAAGTCCGACGACCTCATCGCAGGCGCCACCATGGCCATAGAGCCGGCTTTCTACCTGAAGCGCTACGGCATGAGATACGAAGAAACAATCTACTTCAACGGAAAGAAAGCGAGGATCCTGTGATGGCGGCGCCCAAGTCACAATGACTTCAGAACCCTGGCGACCTCGCCGGCCTTTTTCAGGTATTCGTCACGTTTCCCAAGCCCTATGGACCCGGCCTCGACCTCTTCGAACCCCTCGGCAAGCTGGGCCTTCTCGCCGCTTCCCAGCAGTTTGTCGCATTCTGCGAAGAACCGGTTCTCCTTGGCGATGTGCAGCCTGAGCAGCGCGCCGTAGGCAGCGGCGTTACGGACGACGGCGTCCCTGCCGTCCATCGCGATATCGTGCACGTAGCGCCGCCCTTCCTCGTGCTCTGCAAGCAGGGTATCCACCAGGGCTGATTCCCTGGCCGCCTTCTCCCTTAGGAGCGGGAAAAGCGCCCGTTCCTCCTTTGCGTGGTGGCACGCGTCGGCGAAGTCCTTCACGATTTCCAGCAGCCCGTCAGCGGTTTCCTGCGGGACTTCCTTCCCGGCCGCCACCTTGGCCGAGTAGAGCCCCATGGAATTGGCGGCCCCCATTATCACGCCGTGTTCCGCATACATCGTCTTCAGCCAGTCCATATGTTTCACCGTTTTTCGCTCGTGTTCACCGCGAGGCGAAGCCGGGCGAAGTGAACAAAAATGCAGGGGGACGGGCTTGAACTTCGTTCAAGATTCCCCCTGGCTCATGTGTGGATAATGCAGGGGGAAGGATTTGAACCTTCGAAGGCACTGAGCCGCGGGATCTTAAGTCCCGTGCATTTGACCGGGCTTTGCTACCCCTGCAAAAGATTTCCTTCAATAGCTCTTAGGGTAAATCTTTTATCAAACTTCGTATGGAGGCAGCGGTTAGCATTAGGGTGAAGTTTTTTTAATCAGGGCAAAATAAAACCGGCGTGGGGCTATAAATGCCACGTGCATTTTACTATCAGGTGCAGGCAGATGAAGCTTGGAAAGACGTTTTATGCGGCCGGCAGGGAGGCCTGGCATGCGTGGCTGGCAAGGAACCACGCGAGGGAGAAGGAGATATGGCTCGTCTATTACAGGAAGTCGTCTGGCAAGCCGAGGATACCGTACAACGACGCAGTGGACGAGGCGCTGTGCTTCGGGTGGATAGACAGCACTGTGAAAAAGGTGGATGGCGAGAAATTCGCGCAGAGATTCACGCCGAGAAGGCGCGGAAGCAGGCTTTCGCAGCTGAACAAGGAGAGGATACGGAAGCTGGTTTCTGAAGGGAGGATGACCAAGGCAGGGCTTGGCGCGGTTTCGCACGCCTTCAGGGCTGATGATGAGTTCGTATTCCCAAAGAGGATATTGGCAGCGATAAGGAAGGACAGGAAGGCATGGGAGAACTTCCAGAAGCTGCCTGAAAGCTACAAGCGGATACGTGTCGCGTACATCGAGGGCAGGAGGCGCCAGGGCGAGGACGTGTTCAGGTCAAGCTTGCTGCATTTCATAAAAATGACTGCAAAAGGGAAGAGATTCGGCTTCATAAGGGAGTAAAGCCGGTCATCACTAGATTAAAATTTCTTTAATCTGGGTAGAACAGAGCAGATGTGAGCCAGTATGGAGCGGTAAATACTCCTGCAGCTCACTACTGAGCTGCCCGCGGGGGGCTCTGCACCAGGGTACTGCCACTTACCGGCGCATTTAAAAACATTATGAATATATATTCATAACATGCCGAGGCCTAGGAAATGCAGGAGGGTCGCTTGCGAACCTGAAGTGACGTACTTCAAGCCTGCCGGGATCCCGCTGAGGCAGCTAACGGAATCAGAGATTAGCGTCGATGAGCTGGAAGCGATCAAGTTGGTCGATTGTGAAGAAATGGAGCAGATAAACG
>CAZYGF010000058.1:0-5661 GCA_964647575.1 Microcaldota archaeon | reverse complement strand
GTCTTCAGCTCCTTGGCCTGCCTGGAGACCCTGCTCAGCGCCTCGTCCCTGGTCAGGCCGAACGACGTGGTAGTAGCGAATGCCAGTATCTCCACGGGCCGCTCGCCCTGCGTTATCCTCTCCAGCAGCCTGTTCCAGTAGGCCAGCTCCCTGTCCACCCTCATGGACTCGTCCGCGGCCAGCCGGACGGATTTCGATTTTTTCGTCTCTATGGAGCTGCGCTTGGTCTTTATCTCGTCGATGTGGTTGGACAGGTCTATGGCGCTTATCATGAGCGATATCTTGACCACGTATTTCAGCGATGATATCGCCTTCTCGAACGATTCGAACATGAGCCTCTTCTCTTCCAGGTCCTTGTCCATGGAGCTCTCGTAGAACCGTATCTCCAGGAATTTCGAGGCGTAGTATCCGCCGGACATCTTCCTGACGATGCAGTCGCGCGTCGGCGGGACCTCGTAGTTGCCGTGCACCTCTACTATGTTCGTGGCCTTGGTCACCAGCGGTATGAAGAGGTAGCCGTATTTCCAGAAGGCAATGGTGGCGGTGAAGAACCCCGCGGCTATGATGGGGAGAAGGGGATTCGCATAGACGAGGGAGATTATGATGGCAAGCGCCCCGCCCACGAGCGAGGCCATGGTTATGGCGCGGTTTATTATCATGGATACCACTTCATATCCGTTATTTAAAAACCTTAGACCGACGCGATGGTCCGCAGCCCTATCTCGCTTCCGAGCAGGGAGCCCAGCTCCCTGATGAACACAGCGGTTATGAGCAGCGAGAACAGCGGCGCGACGACCGTATAGAGCAGGGACTTGGCCAGCGAATTCGTCGTGCTGCCGGCGACCACCGTGATGTCGCCGCTGAAATCCGTTGATGCGCCGCTCATGTTGGTGAAATTCTGGCATGCCGACCGGGTGGCGTTCGACATGTTGGTCATGTTCGTCTGGTTGCCGGTCGCATTGATGAGGGGAGGCAGCGCGCACCTGCCGCTCATGACGTCGAGCTTGCCCGCGAGCGCGTAGTTGCTGTTCAGGTCGACGACGGGCACCGGCGCGTAGAAGCTGTTGTTGTTGAACGCGACCATCATCGAGGTGGAATTTGCTATCTCCGTCTCAGGGCTGGGGAACACGAGCACGAACGTGGGGTAGAAGATGTAGAGGCCGACGGCGAGGGCGATGAGGAATCCGCCGACCTTGCGGGTGGCGAACAGCGTCCGGAGCACCAGCCCCACCGGGAAGAGCAGCGACAGCGCGTTCTGCTTGATGAACACCGCGATCTGGACGTTCAGGCTCACGAGGATCATTATCAGGTTGAGGGAGAGGAGCTGCGCGGAAAGGACGCCGGAGACCGACGACAGGTTGCCGAACGGGGAAACAGAGAACGCGCCGAAGTCAAGCGCAAGCCCCTGGTAGTAGCCCAGGATGCCGAGCATCTGGAGGAGGGACTGGAAAAGCGCGAACAGGTTGGTGTTCACGAGGCTGAGCATGCAGGTGAGCTGGTCTATGACGTTGCCGCTGGAGCAGCCGGGAGTGACGATGGATGAGCTGACGCTGGCCACGACCCCGGTGATTGCCGCGAACGAGCCGATTATGGCCGCGTTTATGAGCGACTGCAGCAGCTCCTCTATGCCGAAGTACTCGATGTTCTTGTAGCCGAACGCACGGCCGACCCCGAAAAGGATTCCGGCCAGCACTATGGAGGCAGTGACAATGATTATGGCAATGCCCATGCCTGCGAACTCTTCCGCCATCGGAATGGATTGCTGTCGCAACATTAAATAGGTTTTGCTTAAACCCTTCGAAAAAGCGTCTTCCACAGGTAAAGGAGCTTAGTCGTCCCGCGCACGTAGAACGGCGCGCTTTTCTTGACGAGTTTCGCCTGGGGGAGCGACCTCAGCAGCAGCCAGGGGTTCTCGACGTCGAAATCTGGCAATTCCGCATAGGTGGTGCCGAATTCGAACAGGAAATGGCTGTCGCTTCCCGCTGCGCCGGGCTTGCCGTGCTTCGCGGCGAACGCCGCGGCCCGGGCGTTGGCTGAGGAGCTGAGGCACCGGGCGTTGAAGACCTCGATTATATCGGCTTTCGCCGCCTCCTCCTCGCTCGCATGGCTGCCGGAACGCCCATAGTCGAACATGTGGGGCAGGTATGCAAGCCCGCCCTGCTCATGGATGCGGTCCAGGGCCTCTGCGAACCGGATGCCCTTCGGGATGCACTCGCTGAGATAAAGGCCTATGAGGTCGCCCCTGTCAGTGAGTATCTCCTCGCCTGGGATGAAACGCATGCCAAGCTTCCGCGCCTCCGCGTGTGCGCCTATGGAGTAGTGGTCTGCTATGACCGGGATTATGCCAAGCGCGGCTGATTTCTTCATGAGGTCCCCGACACGGGTTAAAGAGTCGGGCGAGTGCCGCGTATGCACGTGGAAATCGATCCTCATGTTCCCTCAGACCACCGCGCCATTCTTTTCGAACGCTGACATTATTCTGGCTGCAAGCACATTTACGTCTTTGCTTTTCAGCCTTTTTTCGCCTTTCACCATCACCCTTCCGCTGGCGTATACGCTGACGGAATAAGCGCCGATTTTCGCGATGAGGACGACGGGCGTGGCCGCGGCCACGGAGCCGAGCGATGCGAGTGCCTTCTCGGCTTTTTTCAGGTCGAGCCTTTTTTCCTTCAGCACGATTTCATACGCGTTCGCGCTGGCGCAGGGGGTGACGACGTAATATTTTTCCTGCGTCATCCCAGCCTCGCCCTCCAGGATATCCTCCTGCTGGAAACGTCGAAGAAAAGCGCCTCGGGCGCTTTCACGAACGGCTTGCCCATGGCGAGGTTGGCCGCCTGCGATGCTGCGAGCGCCCCTGCGAGCGCTGCCGCAGGGCAGATGATTCTGCCGGGCGCGCGGCCTTTCACGGTGCCAATCTGGAAAGCCTTCCTGAAGCCGTAGCTCCTGAAAACGCTCACCATGCCGCGCGTGCCTGATGCCGCGCAGAAGACGTATGGCATCCTGTTTTTTCCGGCGAGCCGCGATGCGGTGAGCCGCGTCTCCACGTTGTCCGACGCGTCGATAATCATTGCCGCGCCTGCGAGCCGGGAGCGCGCGGTGAATGTTCCGCACAGCTTCATGCGCACCGCCGGGTTTATCTCCTTGGCGCGGGCGAGGGCCGCTTTAGTTTTGGGCTTGCCAAGCGAACTGCCGGTCGCTAGCAGCTGGCGGTTGAAATTCGACGATTCGAACCTGTCGCCATCGAACACTACGAAACGTTCCGCGCCCATGCGCAGGAGGTTCTCGAGGACGAAGCCGCCGACGCCGCCGAGGCCGATGAGCGCGAACGTCGCTCCCTTCACCTTCTGCTGCTGTGCGGCAGTGAACGCGTTGCGGGAAAATCTCTGTGCATAAGGCTGCGCGTGCAGACCGCCACGGCGGGGCATGAGTTGGATAAGGAGCCGCGAATTTAAAATGGCATCAGCGCAGGAAGATTACCTTGCGCTTTTTCTGCGCCTTCTTCTCCAGGGAGCCCTCTGCCACGACTATCAGGTCGTCCTTGGACGCGAGCACCTTGCTGCGCAGGATGTTCACGGCCATGCGCTCGTTCAGGAAGAACCAGAGCGACGCCGCGCGTATGGCGCTCCACAGGAAGAACACTGAGAATACGCCGAAGACCAGCGAAACCCAGTTGAATACCGGCGGCAGCATGAGCATGCCGACGAAAAGCGGCGTGTTCGCGAAAAGGATGAAGAACAGCGCGGATATCAGCACGTTGCGGACGAGGACGCCCTTGTTGGCCTGTGGGGTGCTGCGGGAGAATATCGTTGCCAGCGCGTCGAAAAGCCGCTTTAGCGACAGGAGCAGGCGGTAGAGGGGTATGAGCGAAAGCAGCGTGAGCAGGGCCAGCAGGGCCATGTCCGCGGGGATGGCATAGCCGGCGGCGGCAAGCGGGAACTGCAGGTAGAGCCTGACGAACCAGAAAAACAGCGCTGCGCCGAGTATGTATACGAGGTCGAATTCGACCTTCTTGAGTTCGGTCATGAACAGCTTGTGGAAGTAGCCGTGCGGCTCGAACGCGCTTATGACGTTCCTGAAGTATCCGGACGAGTCGCGCAGGGTATCAAGGAAGCCGGATGGCAGGGCCCGCTTCATGCCAAGGTAGAGGTGGTCGCTGCGGTTGAGCGCAAGGGAGCAGATTATCGATGTGAACAGCACGCCCACGGACGCTATGCCTACTAGGTCCTCCTGTACGACGCCGATGCTCTCCTTGGCTATGAGCAGGGAGAACTCGCCCAGCGGTAGCATGGCCAGGCCGACGAAAACCGCGGAGCGGCCGCTGGTGCTTATCAGGAAGAAACTGAATGATGTGGCCAGGAAGACGACGACGAGGAACATGCCTATCAGGACGGCGGTGAGGGGCGCAGAGGTGATGAGGGCGGCCGGGTCTATGAGCATGCCTATGGAAAGGAAGAAGAACGGCGGGAAGAGGCTGCTGAAGGGCCGGACCGCGCGCTCGAAGTCACGCCCGTTCGGCAGGCCGGCGATTATGCTGCCTGCCAGGAACGCGCCGATTGCTGGGGTCAGGCCGAGCAGGGACGCGAGCACGCTCATGCCTATGCCGAGCGTGAAGGAAAACAGTATGAGCGCATCCTCTGACTGGTACCGCATGATGGCAGCGGACACCCTGCGCATGGCCTGCAGCAGCAGCACGTAGCCAAACGCCAGTATGCCAAGGGACAGCAGGATGGCGCCGAATATGTTGCCTGCCGCGTAGCCGCCGCTGCGCAGGCTGGAGAAGAACGTGAGCAGGAAGACCGCGACCACGTCCTCTATGATGAGTATGGTGACCAGGAGGGGCACCTCCTGCCGCTCGACCAGCCGCTTCTGCTCCAGTATCTTCATCATGATGGCAGTGCTGGTCATGGAGAATATTGCAGCCACGTAGAGTGCGGCGATGGAGCCGAAGCCCATAAGCACCGCAGCCTCGTGCATCACGATGAACGTTATGAGCAGTATGAGGAAGCTTGCCAGCACCGGCCGTATCCCTGCGGCCAGCAGCTTGGCGACGCTGAACTGCACGCCTATCATGAAAAGCAGCAGCACTGCGCCTATATCAGCAAAGGTCTCTATGGTGGGCAGGTTTACCAGGTGCAGGACGTTCGGCCCTATGAGCATGCCCACGATGAGCAGGCTGGCGACCTGGGGGACCCGGAGCCTAGCCGAGAGTATGACTGCCAGGGCTGCGAACAGGAGCACCCATCCGAAATCGAATATGGCTGCATTGGGCATGTCGTCCACGACGGAAACGGTAACTGGTGATGAAGGATAGGAAGGGGTAATATAAAAATATTCTGTGCTATCCCAATGCATGGAGATGTTCATCGAATGCCTGGGCGCGTCGCGGGAAGTCGGGAGGAGCGCCTTCCTGGTCCACACGGACAAGAATGTGATGCTGGATTATGGGATAAAGATTTTCGATGAGAGCGGCAAGCCGAAAGTGCCGCTGGAAACGCCGGTAAAGCCGGATTTCGAGGTCCTGTCGCACGCGCATCTGGACCACAGCGGCTGCGTGCCCATGCTGTACCGCAAGGAGAACATAAGGTGGTACTCCACGCCGCCCACGAGGGACATATGCGAGCTCCTCTGGGAGGACTCCATGAAAATCATGGGCCCGGCGAT
>CAZYGF010000057.1:0-5701 GCA_964647575.1 Microcaldota archaeon | reverse complement strand
TTGCCGCTTATCGCGGTGTCCCGCAGGAGCTGCCGTTTCTCACCGCCCCTTATCATGTACGCCTCCTCTGCCTTGAACATGAAGCCGCCCGAGAACGTGTCCACGCTGCCGCCGCGCATGCCCTTGAGATAGATGCCCTCCTTCACGTCGAAAACTTCATCCGGCGATGCGCCGCCTTTCTGGAAATAGGTGTTGCTCATGCGGACGATGGGCACCGAGTCGTATCCCTGCGCCCTCGCATGGCCGTTGGGCTTAAGCCCGAGCGCCTCCGCCGTCTCCATGGAGTTTATGAATGCCCTGAGGACGCCGTTCTCCACCAGCACGGTGCGCCGCGCCTCAACGCCCTCGTCGTCGTATGCGTAGCGGCCGAAATCGTCAGCGCAGGGGTCGTCAGCGATGCCCACCAGCTCGTTGCCTATCCTCTTGCCTTTCTTCCCTGCCAGTATGGACTCCCTGTCAAGCACCGCGTCGGCCTCGCACGCATGGCCGACCGCCTCGTGGGAGAAGACGCCTGTCATCTCAGGGTCGAACACCACGGTGAACCGCCCCTTCGGCGCTGGCACAGCGTGGAGCAGCCTCAGCGCCTTTTCCTTCGCCTCCCCGGCCACAGCCAGGTCCACCCGTCCGAACCCGCGCCGCGACCAGGAGCGGCCCGAGCCGCGCTGTATCACGTCGCCGGAGCGGGCGGTGCAGGTGCATGAAAGGTACGTATATCCTGTCTCCTGGGCTATCTCCGCGCCTTCAGAGCTGTAGAACTCCTTCACGCTGTGCGAGTCGCTGCACGACAGCATGCGCGCAGCGACGTTCTTCGCCTTCATGCCGTTCCCGGCGTCCAGGAGCGCCTTCACCTGGGTGTCTATGTCCGTGGCCGCGGGCCTCTGGCGCACCTTTTTCCTCACAGGCCTGGGCAGCGCCAGCCTTATCCCTCCTTTGCCGAGCAGGGCGAGCTTCCGCGCGCGCCCAAGCAGGCGTTCGAGCGGCTCGCCGCGGTTGCTGGACGCGAACCCCCACGAGCCGTTCTCCAGGACCCGCACGCCCATGCCGCAGGACATGCCAGCCGCGTGCCTGACCTCGCCGTTGGTTACTGAAACGTAGGAGTCGGCGCTGCGCTCGATGCGCAGGTCTGCATACCCGTATTTCGACAAGATGCGCTCGTATTCCATTTACTTGCCCAGGAGCGGCCGGACCTTCTCGGCGTATTCGACGACCAGCGCCTTCTCCTCCTTGGTCTTCACCATGCCGCAGAATATGTAGTTGCCGAGAGGGACCATGACGAGGACCGAATTCTCGAAAGCCAGCTCCAGCTGCCGCTGCCGGTCGTCCGTCTTCTTCATGAGCGCGTCGGACACGTTGGCCACGGACGCCATGAGGCCGGTGCTCAGCTCGTTGAGCGCCATGGTGGAGTGCACAGGAACGCCGTCCACGCGCACCAGCGCCCCGCCTATACCACGGTCCTTCATCCCGTTCAGAAGCGCTTCGATTTCAGCAGGCATGCAACCACTTCATATGATGGCAAGGCCGGTCGGCCCCACCTTTATGGGTATCATGATGTCCGCATCTGGCACCCGCAGGAAGACTTTCCCGCCGGTGTCCGTGATGGTGTAGATCTCGTCCATGCCCTGCTCCAGCAGGCTGACCAGCTGCCGGTCGTGCACCCCCTCGTCCACCAGGAAGAGGGTGGTGGCGCCGGCGCTCTTGAGCCGGCCGTCTATGACGCTGAGGAACTTCCTTATGGAATCCCTCGGGTTGTATATCACGAACGTGGAGAGCGTGTCGAAAACGACGCGCATCCGCTTGCCCGCGCTGTCCTTCATGGCCTCGTTGAGCATGAGCGAGATGTCGTTCAGCGCGCCCGGCCCGGAAACCATCATCACCTTCGGGGTGGATTCCAGGGGCTTGCCGAGCGTGGCGCTGTAGCAGTCTATGAAATATACGTTCGGCCTGTCCAGGTCTATGCCGAAGGTCGCCGCCTTCTTCATTATGTCTGCGGCGGACGAGTTGCCGCAGATTATGTACGAATTCTCGTTGCTGGCAGCGGCAGCGGCGAAATGGTACGCCAGTGCCGCCTTCTCCATGCCGGTGGGGCCTATGACTATGACGTTGCCCGGGTTGGCGAAGCCGCCCTCGAGTATCAGGTCCAGCTCCGGGACGCCCGCAGCCATCCTGCTCTTCTTCAGGATCGGCATCTGCTCGTTCACTCCCAGGTCCATGGCAGTAATGGCCTTGGAAGTTTTATAAAGTCATAGCAATGGGCCTGGGGAAAAAATGAGAGAAAAAAAGGCTAAAAGAAAAAATTCAGAAGCTGCACGGGCCAGTTCCGCTACCCAGGATGGTTGAACTGGCGCCCAGCAGCGCCTTCACGATGATTGGCGTCAGCAGGTAGATGAGCGCGCCGATTATGGCACCGGTCAGCATCGCCGTTGCCCATACTGTCGCCCTTGCCCTGGTCTCAGCGCCGAGCACCTGGCCTATGGCGTAGGTCGCTCCTGCGAGCAGGATCATTATCATGATGGCGCCGCCGAGGAACACCTGGGACGCCGTGCACAGATCCTTAAGCGCAGATTTGATATTTGAGCTGCTTGAGGCGAACGACATCGAAAAGAGATTGACCAACAGAACCAGAATCAGGAGGTATTTTCCGACTCTATTCACCGCATTCATGTAACCGATAATGTTCATCTGTTCACCTTCGATGATTTTTTTAACGCTATGTGTAAGTTAATATTTAAAAAGGTTTAGCCGAGACTAGACTCTGTGAACTTCTCTTTGCGGCTGCCCAAAACCGACCGCGAGTGCCTGGCGCTTCTGGCCGTGTTTTACCTCCTTACCCGCCTTCCGCTCCTGACGTTCCTCCCCCTGGTCCAGGACGAGAACCTCTATGCCCTGATGAGCGAGGAGCAGCTGCAGAACCCCACGCTCATCCCCACGTTCCTCGGCCATCCGGTAAGCTGGAAGCCGGTGCTGACATTCTGGATATACGGCGCCTTCTCCCGGCTCCTCGCCGGCCTCCTGCCGCTCGAGGCTGTCTACCGCCTCCCATCGCTCCTGTTCGGCCTCCTCGCCCTCCCGCCTCTTTACTTCCTGCTGAGAAATGCCGGCTCAACCCTGCTCGCTGCCTTTTTCACGGTCATCATCCTCCTCGCCTCTTTCGTCTCGCTCTACCCCCAGGCCGCCTTCCTGATGGACTCGCTGCTGTTCCTCCTGCTGTGCGCCTCCCTGTGGCTCTACACCGAAAAGCGCCTCCCGGCGTGGCGTTTCCTTGCCGCAGGCGCGCTGGCGTTCACGGCTTTCTTCGTCAAGCTGGTCATCGCCTTCATAATCCCCATCCTGGCAGTCGCGTACTTCTACGCGCATCGCAGGGAGGCCCTCAGGAACCCGCTTTTCCTGGTTTCCATGCTTGCAGTGCCGGCCGCCTTCCTGCTCCATTTCGCCCTTTTCCAGGCCCCGGACTTCGGGACGCAGCTCTATGTTTCGGACATCGGCGGCCATCTGCTGAGCCCGCAGGGGCTGGAAGGGCAGCTCTCGCTCCTGTTCGGCTCCCTCAACATGTTCCTTTCATCAGCAGGCATATGGTTCGCCCTGTCCCTTTTCGGCCTGTGGAGATGGTGGAAGCAGGAGAAGTTCATGGCGGCGTGGTATGCGCTGCTGGTATTCCCGGTGCTGACCGGCTTCTTCATGCCCTGGTACTACCTCCCGGTGATGCCGGCGGTGGCCTATTTCGCAGCCGCGGTGCTGCTCAGGTGGGACGGCAAGGAGAAGCCGGACCGGTTTTTCCTCGCGGTGCTGTCCATGGCGCTGGTGCTCACCCTGTTCCTGGTGGCGTTTTTATACGCGGACCTTGACAGGACGTTCATCAACCAGAAGGAAGCCGGCCTGCTGCTGGCAGGAAAGGAAAACGTCCTGGTGATAGGGACCTACGCTCCTGGCATCATCGCATACAAGATGCTCACAGAGCAGCAGTCCCTGGGCCGCAGCCTGGACGTGGGCTGGATACTTTCCAAGGACGACAACCTCACCAGGGCAGACATACCGGAATTCCTGGCCGACTACCATTCGCAGAAGCACCCAATTGTCGATGGCTCCTTCAGCGGGACGTTCACCACCGATGACACCTTCAGGAAGGACAGCAGCATAACGTCGTTCGATTACGTCGCCGTGGCAGGCATGCCTGGCCCAGGCCTGCCGGGTTTCAGCGTCATATATAATAAGTCCGGCATCACGGTCTATGGCAGGTGAGCCCATGATATCAGTCATCATACCGACTTACAACGAACGCGGCAACGTGCCCCTGCTGGTCTCAAGGCTCGCCGCAGTCCTGCCGGAGGAAAGCGAGATAATCGTTGTTGACGACAACTCGCCCGACGGGACCGGCGCCGTGGTAGAGAAGCTCTCCTCCAGGTTTCCTGCCCTCAGGCTCGTCAGGCGCGCAGGGAAGCAGGGCCTCACCTCCGCCATCATCGCAGGCGTTTCAGCCGCGCGGGGCGACCGCGTCGTCGTCATGGACGCTGACCTTTCCCATCCGCCGGAGAAGGTGCCCATGCTCGCGGCAGCCCTGGGCCGTTGCGATCTGGCAATCGGCAGCCGCATGTTGGAAGGCGGCGGGGTGAAATCCTGGCCGTTCCACAGGAAGCTGATATCCCAGGGCGCCGAATTGCTCGCGCGGCTGCTGCTGGGCGTGAAGGTTTCTGACCCGATGAGCGGCTTTTTCGCAGCCCGGAAGGCCATTTTCACGCGGATGCGGCTCCGGACGAGTGGCTATAAGATATTGCTTAATATTCTTGCAGACAATCCGCACATCCTGGTTGCCGAAATACCCTACATTTTCAGGGACCGGACCGCTGGCGAAACAAAGCTCGGCGCAGCAGAAGTGGCGGCATACCTCTTTGACATTGTCCGGATTAAGTTCGGGTAAGCTTATGGATTCCACATGCAAAACTGCGCTTTTCATATTTGTCATCTCCTTGGCCGCATATACGGCTTTCCAGCTTCTGCAGCCCCCCGCATTCATTTATGACGAGGGCGCCTATTCGCTCATGATAAAAGAGTTCAGCGACAATCCACTGATGGTCATGCCGACCATCTGCGGCGAACACACAGAGTGGAAGCCGCCGCTGTTCACATGGATATACGCTCCTTTCTACATGTTCTTTAACTATTTTTCCCTGCCCCCTGAAATGCCCTTCCGCCTTCCTTCCGCACTGTTTGCAGCAACAGGAGTTTCCCTAGTTTTTCTCATCACATCAAGGCTGTATGGAGACGATGCAGCGAAGGCCGCAGCGCTCCTGTTCGCCACCAGCCCGCTCATTTTCAACTTTTCCCACCTCGCCATGATGGAGGCATTTTCCGTATCCCTGATTCTGGCCTCCATTTACTTCTATCTGGCCGGAAAAGATGCGACCGGCTCACTGGCGCTGGCGCTGCTCACGCTCACGAAATGGCTGTATGTGGCAGCACCTATCCTTTTTGTCACTATCTATTTCCTGAAAAACAAGCAGCGGCTGCGTGCAATAATACCTACATTCATTTCAGTGCCGGCAGCCCTCATATTCTACCTTGCGCTGGCCGCTGCCTTCGGAAGCTTGGGTAACGCCATATCCATCTTGTTTCTCGACGTCTTGCGCCCTATCCCGACAGCCAACGTCCTGTGGCTCGGGGCATTTTTCGGCATTCTGTTTGGCACGTTTGCCTTGGGAATGTTCAG
>CAZYGF010000056.1:0-5702 GCA_964647575.1 Microcaldota archaeon | reverse complement strand
CAGACTGCGCAGAAGAGGCCATCTGCGGCGACGGGAAAATCAGCGGCAATGAGCAGTGCGACCCGCAGGCGTCCCCGACAGGATGCAGCGAGGGCAAGATGTGCAGCGGCTGCACGTGCATCGACAGGCCGGTATCATGCGGCGACGGGAAAATCAGCGGCAATGAGCAGTGCGAGCGCGACGCGGACTGCACCACCGGCTACTACTGTAGCGGATGCATGTGCTACCGCCGCGCCCCGGTCTGCGGTGATGGAACGGTGAACGGCAATGAGCAGTGTGACCCGCAGGCTTCGCCGACGGGCTGCAATGAGGGGACCGTGTGCGGCTCCAACTGCCAGTGCGTTTCGCCGCCATCGCTGGACTGCGGCTACATCTGCGGGCAGACGAGCGGCGCACAGAGCCTCGGAGGCAGCTATGGCAGCCAGTCCGAATGCACCAATGCCGCCAAGGCATATTACAGCTCCACCATGTGCTACCTTACCTGCAGTTACGCCTACTATTACAGGGTGACGAACATAGCAGGCTCGGCGAGCTGCTGCTGCGCTATGAAGAAGATGTTCCAGTGCTCAGACTGCCCGGGCCAGAACCCGCAGTGCCCGAGCGAGAGTACATGCCAACAGAGCGCGCCAAGCTGGTACTCCCCGCCATCATGAAAGATGCAGGGTTCTGCAGGGGATTTAGGCACTAAAATACATTTAAAAACACTATTTCAGTAAATAGATTGCTGTATGCGTACTTCGTTCATAAGCAGGCAGGAGAACCGCCAGCCAATGGCAAGGGCCCTGGTCTCAGCATCTTTCATGGCAGCACTCCCGCTCATCAGCTCCTACGGAGGGGATCTCCCGGGGCTGTGTATGGCGCAGGAAAACCAGGAAGTCGTCATCCGGATCCTTCCCAGGTTTTCCAGCGGCGAAACAGCCGAAACCATGCTGAAGCGCATGAACAGCGAGAAGATTACGATAATCCTGCCATTCGGCTACGTGCAAAACAACAAGGCAGTTGTTGACAGCATGAAAAAGTCAGAGGGCGAGAAGGAGGAGGCCACGAAGAAAATCATAGCCGCGGCACAGGAGAAGAAGCACAGCGCCTTGGCTGTGAGAAAGGCGATTGTGCCGCAGAGCTGCCCTGACGATACAAACACGTGGATGGAGAGGCGCAAGGAGGCGTTCAAGCTCATGTGGATGGTTTTCCCGCCGACCCTTGAGAATGACTATGGGGCAAAGAAGAATCAGATTAAGCTCGCGCTGCCTGAAAACGCCAGCCTCGGCATCTACCAGAGATATGTCGAGAAATCCATAGGCATAGCCGCCGTCTTCTTCTACAAAGAAAGATGGTGGGAGAAGACAAAACAGGTCATTGACAGCATCGATTGGGACGAGGTGCGCAGCAACATAAGAGTGATGATGGCGATGAGGGAGCGGAATGGCGCTGCGGAAGCGACCACAGCGATCAGTCCGTCCTGCAGGAGAAAGGTAAGGCAGAACCTTTCTGACGACTATCTCACCATGATTGCAGTGCTTGCCAATGTGCTGCAGAAGCTGACCGGCGTGGACGGGAAGCTGCTCCTGGCGCTGGGCACCAGGGAGACGAGCCTTGACCACAACAATTTCAACCCTGACTTTGGGGACATGGGCATAATGCAGCTGGACAAGTGCAGCCCGCTCTTCACATTCGTCGCCTATGATTCGCCCCGAAGGAATGCTGAGAGGGAATTGGAGGATGTGATGAGGGTTGTGCTGCCGGAGAAAACGAACCTTGAACTGGCCAAGGTCCTGATGGCAGGCCTTTACAACGCCATACGCGTCAGGGGCGGGAAGCAGCAGGGCGACATAACCATGAACATGATAGCCGGCGCGCTCACATACAGGTACAAGTATTACCTGAAAACAGGCGTGGGCACATTGGATTTCTCAGGCGATGCGTTCCCCACGCTGATAACGTATAACTGGAGCGCTGTGGGGGCCTACAACGGCATCAACAACGCGGCTTATCCCATGGCAGTGAGAAAGTACTGGCTGGAGTTAAAGAGGGCCGCGGACCTCGCCGCAAGCGACTTGGCCGGGCCTGCGCTGAACTGAAGCCAGAAGAAGCATACGCCGCGTAAAATAGGTGGGCTTCAGTTTGGCCTGCCAGCCAAAACAGCCCATCTTCCATGAGGCAGCTTCCAAATCGAAAACTGAAAACTAAGGGAAAATGGGCTTCCCGGTTAGCCATGGCACAAGCGCAAGGAGCCTACACCGTCAGCTCGGCCCTGTATCTTGCAAGCACGGTACAATAAGTTTAGGGCTGCTCCTTTCGGCCTGACCCGGTTCACGTATTGTCCCGCCACGCAAGGCAGGACTTCAGCGCATAAGGCGCAGGGCATGCACATATGACAGGACGCCCCGGGCATTCGAGTCGCCTAAGGGGATTTGCGATGCCGGGACCCCTGGCCCCGCTCTAGCCCATTATATTATCGCTCCGGGATATTTTAAACCCGTGGGTTTTCCCTCATCGGCACGCCCACGGTGAATGGCTCCCTCCTTTCAGCCGTTGCGCCGGCAGGCAAAACGGTCCCCCTGGGCTTTGGAATCTCACTTGGCATGAGCGGCTCCAGCCTGAATTCGGGAGGGGTCTTTAGGTGGCGAAGAAAATCCATGAACCCCGTCGCCTTTGCATTCTCGTGTGCATTCTTGAAAAACTCTTTGACGAATTGCCTGAAATAATACCTGGCCAACATATCAATGCCCCTCTGACTAACCTGGCTGATTTGTCTATTCATGCAAAGCTGTGTTTAAATTTTTTACTGTTTTGCCGCTGGCGGCGGAGGAGCCGGGGATGCGCTGCCGCGACGCTCCTTGAGAGGCAGGTAGACTATGATGCTGCTGCATCCGGTGCTGATCTCAATTTCCAGGTAGCCGCCGTGGCTTATTATGATTCCGTAGACGCCCGGCAGGCCTGGCCAGCGGTCCTCTGCAGAGAAGGGGGGCTCAAAGGCCTGCGCTATGGCATCCTTGCCCATATCCGGCCTTGTGTCGGTGACTGATATGCGCACGTATCTCCCGGGCTTCAGAAGGTGCAGCCTTGAGGCGGCGAACTTCTCATCCAGCACCACCGCCTCGGTCATATAGAAAAGCGAGCTTTTAAGCGGCAGGGCTGCTATGGCGTTCCTGCCGAGCTCCACAAGCGCCTCCGCCAGCTGCTTATCGGAGGCGTCTGCTACCATGCTGCCTTCGGCCAGTTTCAGGAAAACAGTGATTTTCTTCTCTTTGTTATAATCTGCCAGGCCCTGGGGAACGGCCTTCCTTATCAGCTCGTTTATATCGACAGGCGCCGTGTCAGGCATTTCCCGCCTGGCGTATGCCTGAAGGCGATTGGCCTGCTGCCCGGTGGATTCCAGTGCGGTGACCAGCGTGCGCGCGTGCTCTGCCGTCTTCGTGCCGCATTTATCGGCCAGCAGCTGTGCGCATGATAATGCGATGGGAAGGTCTTTTCCGAATCTTTGCCCCACCCCTTCAGCAAAGGCTGCGATGCCGTTCAGCCTGTACGCCAAGCGGGCCCTTCGCTCGCCCTCAAGCCTTTCGCGGGCGTCTTGGAATTCCCCGCCTACCCTATGGCGGATTGCCGCGAGAACAGGATGCCTGGCAGCGAAAAGCAGTTTGCCGGCGCCATGATGGCTCGCCTGCCGCTCCAGGTACAGATCAAGCGTCATCCTCCTGCTCTTGCGGTAGGCCGCCTCGAGCAGGGGATGCTTGAGGATGAGGATGGGCTTGCTGCCGATCCAGTGAAGGCTGTCGCGCTGCCCAGCATACCTCTCCAGCGTCATCCTCCTCCTCTCCTTCATGGAGTAATTTAACTGTTAAAACACTTTTTAAAACAACGCTTACCACTTCTTTCTGCCACAAAAAGTCATTGCTGCGCAAGCGGGAATGCGATGGTGAATGTGGTGCCCTTGCCTTCCGCGCTTTCCACGCTGATCGTGCCGTCCATCAGTTCCGTGAACTTCTTCACCACCACGAGCCCCAGGCCGGTCCCCTCTATGCCCTCGCTGCCATTCAGGCGGCCGAATGGCTCGAACAACTTGGGTATGTCACCACTCCTTATCCCGATGCCAGTGTCGCTCACGCTTATGGCAACCCTGCCGCCCCTTTTCTCCACTGAGACGGTTACGCGTCCGTCCTGCCTGTTGTATTTGATTCCGTTGCTGATGAGGTTGACCATCACGTGGTTCAGCAGCCGCGGGTCGAGTTCCGCGTAGACCTGCTCCGGAGTATCCAGCGCCAGCGTTACCCTCTTGCCGGCTGCAACCGGCTGCATGAACCCGGCCACGACGGCTATCTCGGCACCCACGTCCACCGTCTCGCGCCCGACCTGCAGCTTCCCTGCTTCGGCCTGGAAGAAGTCAAGCACCATGTTTACCGTTTCCGTCATTCCTTCCCCGGCTCTCCCTATCAGGTCGAGCATGCCCTTTGTGGCTGTATCATCTAGCCTCCCGCTCAGGATGGGCACATAGCCCAGTATGACCGTGAGCGGGGTTTTTAGCTGGTGGACCATGTGCGCTACGAAATCCGACCTGCGTTTCAGCAGTCCCTCTGCGAGTTTCGTCGCTGCGATTTGCCGCTCGATCCTGTCTTCAAGCAGCTGCCTGAGCGTCCTTTCCCGGTCCAGGCGGTCCTCTGCTCTCCGGCGCTCCAGCGCCTCATCGCCAAACGCAAGCACGGCCTCGTTGTATCGGGCAGTTGCCCCTGCTGTTTGCGCCCTTGCCCTGTCGAGTTCCAAAAGCAGCGCATCCACAAGCGGATCATTATGCCCCTTCCTCAGGATGAACGCGGTAATGGCCCGGCCGACGCCCGGCTTGTGGCTGGCCGTGCCTTGAATCAGCGCTTTCTTGCCACTGGGTGGATCTGAGCTCATGCTATTACCTACTCGCGCAAACACTTTTTAAGACAATCACAGCCAGGAAAATCCTTGTGATTAGCCGGAATGCCTGGTCTGGTGCGAGAACCCTGGCGGCATTCCGTGGACGGATGGCGTTCAGAAGTCGCTGCGTTCCGGCGTGGCCCCCAGCACGATCGAAGTGATCGTGGCCTTGCTGAAGAAGTCGTGCGAAATCACCGCCAAGGCATGCCAGTTCTTGGCATTCCTCGAGAGCGTTCTTATGAGGTTGTCGTTGCTGATTGTGCCGATGAATATGTGCGCCTGGCCCACCAGTGGCTGGCCGGTCTTCTTGTCAGTGCCGCCATACACCCCCGTGTGGCTCACCGCGAAGGGGACGGCAGGAGCGTCCTGCAGCTTTTCGTCGTCCTTCAGGTCTGAAACGTCCACACGCTTCCCGCTGGCGTCGAGCCAGACCACCTTGTCGCCTTTCTTTTCCTTGGCACGGACATCTCCGATGGTTTCAGCGGAGATTTCCCTGAGGAAGAACACGACATCGCCTGCCTTGGCATCCGCCAGCACGGTTTTCACCTGTTCCGGCCCTGCGGGTTCCTCGGCCGGTGTGCTCGCGGGCAGAGTCGTTTCCTCCGCCTTGCCTGTGATTACGTTTATCGCCTCGAACGTCTCGACATTCTGCCGCTGCCCCACCCATGTGACTGCCATGCCCGGCTGCTGGAGCGCGGTATCCAGGGCGTAACCTGGCTTTTGAACGTCTATTTTCCTTGCCCCGGACGCGCTCAGGGTCCGGTTGACCATGCTGATGCAGTCCACCGGCCGGGCGATGTAGA
>CAZYGF010000055.1:0-5947 GCA_964647575.1 Microcaldota archaeon | reverse complement strand
CCGCGCACCTTTTTGGAAAAACGCTGCACCAAAAACTAGTCTGTTAAGCCTGGCTCACGCTAAAGGCAAAACATAAGATCCGGACATCAGACCGGCTTCAACAGGGTGGAAGAGGCCTCCTGGATGATTGTGGCAGCGCCGCTTATCGCCCCGACTATTATGCCGCCCACAATCATGCTTATGGCGGCGGTCTGCCACTTGCCCCTGCTGTCAGGGGGCTGGGTCTGCGCAAGGCCGTAGATTATGCCGCCCAGGATTATCAGTATCAGCGCTATGATGGGCGCTATGGTAGAAAGGAAACTTGCTATATTGGAGGCTGCAACTTCTAATCCGATTGCCATTGACAGCGTATGGGAAGCGGATTTATAAAAGCTTTTCGTTCCTTGGCTATCGAAGCGTACGGACCCCAACCCTTTTATATCCTACGACACAAAAATATATTTATTACCAAACATCAGGGATGATGTGCATATGATGCGGAAACACCTGCATAAACACGATAGGGCGGCTGGCGGCAGCCACGAAAGGCCGGCGGCCAGCGCGCTGAAAAGCTGCAGCAGGCTGCTTGTAGACACGAGCTGGCTGTTCAACCAGTTCGAGGCAGGCCTCGTGAAAAACAGCATGGAACTGCTCGGCCTGGGGGCCACTGCCAAGAAACGCATAATGGGCAACATGACTGATGATACCTGGCTCAAGTACGAAAATAACGGGCTGGCCCACAAGATGATGAGGAACCGCATCCCGATCCTTGAGGAGATGTACCTGCAATTCTGTGGTTTGGCAGGGGTGCTTGGCTGGGACAGCAGGATAACGAACGACGTGGCGGAGACGATCATGCCGTTCATTGACATCGGGGAAAGGACCTGCTACACGTATTACGGGCACAACTACCGCAGCATGCAGTACGCCGAGATGCTGCTGGGCTACCGTGGAGTGGCAAGCGCTGAAAAAGCGACAATACTGCTAGGAACGCTCCTGCACGACGTAGGCAAGGCAGGGGTGCCAGGCGAAATCCTCCGCAAGGAAGGGAGGCCGAACCTTGTGGAAGCGAAGCGCATAGAAAAGCACACTGTCTACGGCAGGGACATACTGACGGGTGCAGCACGGCTGCATGCCCAGCCCAGAAGCGCCATCAGGGCGCAGATGGGCAGGATAGCCGACATCGCCTTCAGCCACCAGGAGAAGTTCTGCGGCAAGGGCTACCCGCGGCAGAAGGCAGGGGCCGACATATCCATCGGGGCGAGGATAGCCGCGTTCTGCGATGCGATTGATGCCATGACCTCGAAAAGGCTCTACCAGCTCGGCAGACCGAAGACATTCGCGCAGGCGAAGCAGATAGCGCTTGCTGAGATGAACAGGCATTTCAATGAGAACATAGTCACCGACTTCTTCAGGGCTGTCGATAGCGTGCGTGGCCTGAAAGAAAAGATTTACGCTATAATAAGGGGCTGCGGCGGCAATCCCGAATAGCATCAGTGCAGGTGGATGGTGCTCGAATAGAGCGAGGCAGCAGCTTCATACGCTCTGGGATATTTCCTGATTGCCTTATTCATTATTCTCTGCGATGCGTCGCTTATCTCGTCGTACGTCCCGGCTGACTGGAGGGCATTGCATGCACCTTCCACGAGGGCCGCATCTCCCAGGTGCTCCATGACGAAGTTTTCGAGTATTTGAAATCCGCTGGAGAAGCGCGGGTCATAGCCATGCCTGTCGCCTATCTTTTGGAGCGCGCAGAGTATCTCTAACTGTGTGCCACGGTCGGTGTTTTTTCTCTGGAGCGCAACGATAAGCGGCTGGTAAGAAGAACTGGACTGGAGGCAACCGAGAATCCGGGCTGCCAGTTTCCGCTCGGCATTAGTGCCGTTTGCCAGTTGGCTTTCCGCATCAATACGCTGGGTTCCTGAGTGGTGGTGCTTCGCCCATACCCTCTGTGCCGGAACAGCCCCGGTGGTGACGGTTGAGGGATGCTTTCGCACTGCTGTAGTTGTGACCATATAAAACCACTATATAGGATTATGGATTCCGAAGTTTATAAAGGCTACAGTTTCGCCAGCCTCTTCACGAAATCGACCAGGCGGTTGGAATAGCCGAACTCGTTGTCGTACCAGGCACAGATCTTCACCAGCCTGCCGCGCGAGTTCGTGAGTTTAGAGTCCACGACCGATGAGGTGGTGGTGCCGATTATGTCGCTGGAGACCAGCGGCTCCTCCGTATAGCCCAGGATGCCCTTGAGTTCCTCGCCGGAGGCGCGCTTCAGCTCCGCGTTTATCTCCTCTGCCTTGGCTTCCTTCTTCAGGAGCAGTGTCATGTCGTTCATGGAGCCGTCTGCAACGGGCACGCGGAAGGCCAGGCCGTCCATGGAGCCCGCGAGCGACGGGATCACGTCGCCTATGGCCTTGGCGGCGCCTGTGCTCGTGGGTATTATGTTTATGGCCGCTGCCCTTGCCCTCCTGAGGTCGGAGTGGGTGCCGTCGACGATGTTCTGGTCGTTGGTATACGCGTGCACTGTGCTCAGGAACCCGCACTCGATGCCGAACTTCGCGTCAATGGTCTTGAGGATTGGCGCGAGGCAGTTGGTGGTGCACGAGGCGAGCGAGAACACTGTCATGGCCTTGGTCGCGAGGTGGTCGTTCACGCCGGGGACGATGGTGGCGTCCACGTCCTTGGCCGGCGCGGAGATGAGCACGTGCTTGGCGCCTGCCTTTATGTGCTTCTCGCTGTCCGCGCGCGAGCGGAACGTGCCGCTGCTCTCAAGGACGACGTCTATATTCAGCTCCTTCCAGGGGAGCTTGAGCGGGTCCGTTTCCGTGATCCATTTTATCTCGTGGCCGTTTACCACGAGGTTGCCGTTCCGGACCTCCACCTTGCCGTGGAACGGGCCGTAGACCGAATCGTACCTGAAAAGGTGCGCGTGGGGCTCGACCGGGCTGCGCGTGTTGATGGCCACGACCTCGAAATCCTTTCCGAGCGCCTCCTGCTTTATCGCAGCCTTTAGGAAAGATTTTCCTATCCTGCCGAATCCGCTTATGGCTACTCTCATCATGGAACACACCGCAAGTAGTAGCTGCCTATCGGAGCGCACTCTAATAATTGTTTCGAAGGCAGGCGCTCATTTTTTCTTCAGGCTGTCCACGAAACTGGCGATGCTTTCGATGGCCTTGTCCCGGGTCTCCTTGAAAAGCGCCACCAGGCGGAAATACTCCTGGCCCTGGCCCCGGTATTCATCGGCAAGGAAATGATCTCCTGGCACCGCAATTACCACGGCCGGGCATTGATGGTCTATCTGGTGGTCTGCCATCAACCTAGCGATGGAAATGCCATTCTCCTGTCTTTTGATGAGGCCTTCGGAGATGCCCACGAGGATGTAAAACGAGTTGAGGCCGCTGTAGCCGAGGCTGCCGTCGCTGCCGTAGTAGTATTTCGGGAAAACGAGGCCGTCTATTCCGCGCAGCCCATCATAGATGCTGTGCACCCTTTCAGTCACATCCCTCTTCCGGTCATCCATGAACTGCGTGAAGTGCAACCATTTTTCTGTATTCGCGAAATCTGAGTATAGACGGGCTGTCGCGACCTGGATTGGCGTGGCTACTGCACCGAGCCCGGGCTGGAGCAGGATGGAGAGTGCCTGGCAGAATGCATGGACATGCTCTCTAAAGATCTGCCCGTTGTGGTGTACGAGCGCAAAACCTTCCCGCAGACCGGGCACAGCAATCCCTTTGGAGAGCGAATATAGGACGACTGTCGGTCCTAATCTTCCTTTTTCAATGGAAAGCTCGATTGGGTCGAGGGGCCCGCCTGGCCTGTACCGCTCGTAAATGATATCGGCCATAAGATAAATGGGGTGGTTGAATTCCCGTTCCTTGGCATTGACGATTTCTATGATACTGCAGAAGTCCTCTTTGCTTATGGCGACGCCGAGTGGATTGCCCACGGTGGTGATGAATATGCCCTTGGTATTTTTGTCTATGCTGTCCCGCAAGTGATTGAGATCGACACTACCCCGGTTGTCCAGCTCCACGTTAGCGATCTTGGCTTCTGCTCCTTCAGCTTCGGCAATGTACATGCTATAGCTGTGCTTCGGGATTACGACTCCGTCGTTGTTGCTCTTGTTTATAAGCGCGACCATGATGCTGCGTACTGCGCCGCTTATGCCTGCTTCGACGAAGATGTTGCTCGGGGGAATGCGGTAGTTCTTCTTGCCGAATTCCGGGATTCCCTCGGTCAGGAGTTCAACTAAAGGCGGGTAGCCGGTCGAGTTAGTATATACGTGGTTCTTGGGATTGGTAATCTCCTCGCCGAGGTGCCTCAGGAAAGGGTCGTAGGGGTAAAAGCCGTGTACCACCGGATCTCCGAGTTGTGAGGGGACCACAAGGCAGCCTGCGGCTTTGGCCCGGGCAAGTGCAGGCAGGACATCATTTTCACGCAGTGTGTGATTGGCAAGCTTGAAGACATTCGTATTTAGCAGTTTCGCAGCATCCTCGCTGATTTGCCTCTTTCGCAGAATCTTGAACATATTCGCGCCTCCATTTTGTGTAAGGAAGGATAACTCTCAGGAATTGTTTAAATAGTTGCTGTTTTGTCCAGCAATTACGACAATCCACGAATAGCCAGCCCTCCAGCGCTTATTTTTTAGCCGCGGCCGCCGCCTGCCGCAGCAATTCGTTCAGCACGTCCTTTGCGAAGCCGCGCTTCACGCGTATGGCGCCTGCCTTGACATGGCCGCCGCCTCCGTCCACGAAATCTGCCATGACTGACTTGATTTTCTCGGCGAGCTCGTTGGCGCTGAGGCCGAGCGCTACCGCACGGTCGTTGAGCCGGATTATTATGGAGCGGTCGGTGTATCCCAGGCAGAGGACGGGCCGGTCGCCCTGCGTGCACAGCTTGTCGTACACGCGCGTGGTTATCTTGCTGGACGGCGGCCATTCGCCCTTCTTCACCAGCGCCTCAAGCGGGAAGGAGACTATCTCAAGCGCGCCCTCCTGCTGCTTTTTGGACTTGGCCAGCGCCTTCTCAGCAGCGTCCTCTATGGACTCGTCTGCCTGCTGCATTATTGAGCGGAACAGCTCGTCCTTGGCCATGACGTTCTTGTAGAAATCCAGGTTGTTGCCGAATGACACGTGCGATGCCAGGAAGTCCAGCACCAGCGCCTTTCTCATGTCGCCCTCGTCGCTGGCGAGGATGCTGCTCTTATCCCCGCTGCATGCGACCCGCGCGAGCTCAATGCCGCGCTCCTTCTCAAGCCCGCATGCCACGGCAATCTCGCATGCAAGGTATCCTGCCGTATACCTGGAAACGTTGTCAGCGACGCGGAACGGGCTCACCATGGGCCATGTGTTGGACCTCCCTGGCGGATGATGGTCGATTATGAGCGACTCTATGCCTGCTGCCTTCAGGAGCCCCAGCCCTTCTATGGAAGCATCGCTGGAGCCGAAATCAAGCAGGACGACAAGCGGCCGGTTCTCCTGGCCGATGCCTGCCATGTCGCGCAGCGCATCGCGGACGCCGTAGATGGCGGAGTTCTGCTGGAATGCCCTGCAATTCACTACGGAGGTGATGGCGAACGCGCCGCAGACGCCATCCGCATCGCCGTGGAACCTGAGCAGCACCGCGCGGCCGAGCTTTTTCGCGCACAATAGAGTGAGCGCCGCCTCTTTCATGGACGGCCATAGCTTTGCTGTGATCTCATCCTTGAGGAGCGGTGGCACTGCTGGAACACTGGCGGATTTCTTCAGGTTCGCTGCGACGCGCTCATAAGTCTTCTGCGCTTCCCCTGCCTGGAGCACTGTGATGCTTTTGGCCGCCAGCCGCATGCCTTCTGCCTCGCCTTCAATGATTACGGACAGGCCGGGGGCGAGGCTCTCCCGCGCATGGAACGCGTAGTCTGCCTTGCCGTCGGTGATGGAATACTCGCGCTCGCCAGCACGGTATCTGGCTGCGGTTATCACGC
>CAZYGF010000054.1:0-5956 GCA_964647575.1 Microcaldota archaeon | reverse complement strand
GCCGCGTTCTTCAGGAACATCGACTGGAAGGATGCTGAGGCGAGGTTCGCGAAAGCTGCGAGATAGTCAACATGCCCACAAAGGAGGAGATAGACAGGGTAATCGCCTGGTGCGAGAAGGCCAAGCTCGAGCGCATGCGCGCCTATGTCATCGAGCGCAACCCCTTCCGCGACGAAATCGGGTGGATGCGCCGCTTCACGCTCATAGAGATAGACAGGCCGAGGGAAAAGGCGTCCAGGTACAGCCTGGTCTATGACTCCACCACGAGGACGCTCTGGCAGTTCATGAACGGCGACTGGCGCCGGGTGGAGCCGGATTTCAGGGTGGAAAAATAAACAGCGGGCGCCTCCCATCAGCCGCTACATTAAAAAAACCCAGCACGGAAACGGTAGCATGCCAGCGGTGAAGCAGCAGTCCATGGGCCGGCAGAAGGTCGCGGCCTATCTTGTCATGGCCCAGAAAAGCGATGCCCTATGGGGCGCATTCCTCGTTTTCCTCGGCGCGCTCGCACTGCTCGGCAGCATACCATTCTATCCGGTTTACGCCGTGCCGGTGCTCGCCGCGGTGTGCGGGCTCATCGCCCTCAGATATCCGCCTGCCGGCGTGGTTGCCGGCGCGCTCCTCGCTTTCCCTGCCGTCCTCTACCAGTCGTCGGTCTTCGGCTGGTTCTACGTGATGATACTTTCGGCGATCCTTTTCGAGGCCATGGAGAACTGGAGGATAGTATCCGTGCTCGAGGCCCTCGTGCTCGCGCCCTTCGCTTTCGGCGGGCTGCCGTTCGCGGGCTGGCTGTCCATAGCCGGCATGGCCCTGGGCTCGCTGCATTTCGGCTCGCGCAAGAGCATAGCCATATCGCTGCCGTCGGTCTTCCTCATACTCCTCCTGTCGTCCCTCTGGCTGGCGCAGAACACCGCATACCTGCCGCTGAAGATGGACCTCTACCAGCCTGGACAGCCCGACCTCCTGTTCGCGAAGAAGCCCGTGGACCTCATGGCCATGGGAGCGGAGACGGGCAATGCGCTCATGGGGTTCGTAAACCTCGACAACGTCAGCCGCATATGGAACGCCATCAGCTGGCTGGGCTGGAACGTCTTCCTGCTGCTCGTCCGCGACTCGCTGGCACTCCAGCTGATCGCATGGGGGGTGGCGCTCTCGCTGCTGGGCTGGCTTTCGGACAAGCTCAAACCCAGGCCGCAGCTCATGTCCTCTTTCGCCCTGCTCGCGGTCCTTCCGGTCTACTACGTCATCGGCATGCTCTACGGAACGCCGCTGCAGCCCGAGCTGGCCGGCGCGGTCGTGTTCACCATAATCATCCTGGGCGCACTTGAGCTGCTTGGCGTGCGCATAAGCCGCGAGTCGGAAATCGAGCGCGGCGAGAAGATGAAGGCCTACGGCAAGTTCGGCATGGCGGACATCTCCATGGGCGGCGAGGAGAAGTCCATGGCCGACGTTGGCGGCTACGAGGACGTGAAGGACGAGCTGCGCGAGGCCATAATGGTCCCGCTGGAGAAGAAGGAGCTCGCCTATACCTATGGCATAAAGCCGCCCGCTGGCATACTGCTGTTCGGCCCGCCCGGCACAGGCAAGACCATGCTCATGCGCGCGCTCGCCAAGGAGCTGAAATACAACTTCATAGAGGTCCGCTCGTCACAGATAATGTCCCAGTGGGTCGGCGAATCCGAGAAGAACATCGCCGAGGTGTTCGCCAACGCCCGCAGGAGCGCGCCGACCGTGCTGTTTTTCGACGAGATAGATTCCATCGCCAAGAAGCGCAGCACCATGGGCGAAGGCCTCGACGTCGTCGGGCCGCGAGTCCTGAGCGAGCTGCTCCAGCAGATAGACGGCGCGAACAAGGCGAAGGGGACCGTCATGGTGATAGGCGCGACCAACCTGCCGAACGAGTTGGACACCGCGCTGCTGAGGCCAGGAAGGCTGGACAAGATAATATACATGCACCTGCCGGACCCGGACGCCAGGCGCGCCATACTCAAGGTGCACCTGAAGGGCCTGCCGGTGGCTGAAGAGATGGACCTGGACACGCTTGTCAAGAAGACCGACAGGTTCTCCGGCGCTGACGTGAAGAACCTGGTCACCGAGGCCAAGAGGCTGGCGGCCAGGGAGGCGTCCCAGAAAGGGATGGTAGTGCCGATTTCAATGGAGCACTTCCTTGCCGTTTTGAAGCAGGTGAAGCCGAGCACCGGCCTGGCCCAGCTGGACAACTACGAGCAGTTCAGGATGGACTTCGAAAGGCGCGTGGGCGCTGCCAAGCCGAAGGAAGAGGAGGGGGCGAAAGAGGCGGCGGTGCGATGGGATGACGTGGCAGGGCTGGACGACGTGAAGAAGGCTCTGCTGGAAGCGATTGAGCTGCCGCTGCTGCACGAGGCCGAGATGAAGGAGTTCAAGGTCAGGCCCAGCAAGGGCATACTGCTGTTCGGGCCGCCCGGCACGGGCAAGACGCTCATAGCGCGCGCCGCCGCGAACGAATTGAAGGCGTCGTTCCAGACGCTGAGCGCCGCGGAGCTCGTGAAGAAGGGCTACAGCCAGGCGGTAAGCGTGATAAAGGAGACGTTCAACCGCGCGCGGGAGAACGCGCCGGGCATAATATTCGTGGACGAGATAGAGACCTTCGCGCCTGCGAGGGGCATGGGCGGCTCGTCAGAGATACTGGGCCAGTTCCTCACCGAGATGGACGGCGTGAAGTCGCAGAAGGGGGTCGTGATACTGGCGGCCACCAACAAGCCCACGCTCATGGACCCTGCCATCATGAGGCCGGGCAGGTTCGACAAGATATTCTACCTGCCTCCGCCTGACGCCAGTGGCAGGGCGGACATGTTCAGGATACATCTCGGCACGTTCGCCGAAGGCGTCGACCTGGGTGCGCTCGCGGGGCTGAGCAAGGGCTTCAGCGGCGCAGACATAGCAGAGGTCTGCCAGAGCGCGAAGATGAATGCGCTGCGCGCCAAGCTCGAGGGCAGGCCCCAGAAGATAACGACCGCCATGGTCGCTGAAGTGCTGAAGAAGAGGAGGCCCTCCATAACCGAGGGGATGCTCGAGGAGTACATGCACTTCATGGAAGTCTACGGCGAAAGGAGATAACTCGCATTTCCAGGCCTGCGTCCCTTATGCCTTGGGAGTGCTGCCACGTATTTGCTGCACCAGCTCCACAGCCGCGATAATCCGTGGGATGAAAGCGCGGCCGAGTTCTGTCAGATGCGCAGGGACCAGGCAGCCCAGGTGGTATCTCCGGTCTATTTCAATCGACTCGTCCAGCGGGGCAAACTCAGTGTATTTCCCCGGCGGGATGAACGATGACCAGATGAGCAGGTCGTAGGGATACTTCTTACGGTCGAGGGCGGCGAACTGCTCCAGGTCTGCTTTGACGTTACGGAAATCTTCCCGCATCCCGAGGATGGACACCAGCATCGGGCCGACGAGCTCGTAGTTGAAGACCTCTATGTGCCCGGACTTGAGCTGACGGCAGCCCATGCCGAGCGCGTTGAGCCTGCCCGCGTTGTGCCTGAGCGGGCCTGAGGCCTGCGGCTCCACCAGGTCAAAGCCCCTGATGCCGATTGCCAACAGGGCGATGTTGAAGCGGAACTCGCCCGGCTCGCGCGAGAGCGCGCGTATCAGGTCATAGGAATCAGCGAAATGGCTTTGGAACAGGTCCCTTGCCCTCGGCTGGAGGTGCGGCAGGACCTGGCTGGTGAAATTTCTCCTGCACATCTCCAGGTGGGTTCTGCTGCCCGGGAAAGACCCTTGAGTTGTTGTCATAATCAGGCCTACACGTCGCATGCCAACGGCGCCACGGTGCTTTCGGTGAAAAACGTGGTTTTCAGCATTTCGGGCAGGGATTTCAGCTTTCCCATCACCTGCTCCACGACCGCAACCGCTGTGGAAACCAGCAGCCCGGCCTTCACGAATTCAGCCGGCTTTGAGGCGAACTGCATCCAACCGTTGTAGGTATTTGCCATGTGTATGGCAAACTCCTCATTGGGGGCAATCAGCGAGGGCCAGCCGAGCAGCTCGTAGGGATATGCCGCCGGCTTTGCCGTATTGAGCGCTGCGAAGTCCACGAGGCCTGCATCCATGGCGCGTGCAGTGGGTAGGGGCCTCTTGAGGATGGACTCAAGCTGCGGCTTGATGATTGCAGGGTTGAAGAACTCTGTCTCCCCGGACTTCTTCGTGTGGAGAGCCAGGCCCAGCGGCCCGAGCAGGTCGAGGTGGCGCCGGAGCTGCTTGGAGAATGATGCTGGCAGCAGCTCATGGCCCTTGACGCCGAGCGAAACCAGGCCGAAGCCGACCGGCAAGGGCTCTTTGGAGTCCTCCGACAAAGACCTTATCAGCGCGTAGGAATCGCAGAAGTGCGGCGCGAACGCCTTCGCCGCCGGGAACGCCGGCACGACGTTATGCAGGAAATTCGCCCTGCTTGCGAGCAGGTTCGGCGCTGAAACCGCCAATGCGGGCTCTGGGCCTCTCAGCATGTGAAGTAATGTTGCCATAAGAAAGACTTTATGTAAGTAGGATTTAAATGCCTTTTGCCTGCAGGATGGAGCTGAGGACGCGGGCGCCGTTGTCGTCCGATTCTTCAGACGCGACTGCTGTGAAGCCTGCGAATTCCTCTGCCGTGCGCCTGCCGGCAGCGCCGGAAGAAGAGGCAGGGGGTGCAGGCACGCACAGCAGGTAGTAGCCGCCTGGCCTGAGCGTACGTTTCAGCTCGCTCCGGTAGAACCTTTTTCCTTCTGCATCCTGCTCCTGCCCGTAGCAGAGGACGTCTATGGCGAAATCGAAAAACGCGTCCTCGAACAGCCAGGCGTCCATGGCGCTGTGGCAGTGCACCCTCACGCCGTGCATGTCAAGGTCCTTCATGGCAGAGCTGTCCCGGTCGATGGCATGGACCTCAAAGCCGTTCCGCGCGAAAAAGACCGAGTCGCGCCCGCTGCCGCAGCCGATATCAGCGAGCTTCGCGCCTGCGGTGCTGATGCCATTTGATTTCAGGAACTTCAGGAAGAAGACGGCTGCAGGGCTGGGCTGCTGTGTGAACGGCTTCGGGCTCCGGCTTTCGTAGTTCCGCAGCCAGGGCGTATCCGGGTTCTCCATGAGGAAGGATAAGGAAGAAAGAGAATAAAAATAGAGAAATCATGCAGGCTCAGGTTTTGGTTTAGAAGTGGCAACCAGGGTATCTGCATACTCCCGGCTAAGCTTCAGATCGAGTTCCATTAATTTTTGCACTACCGGATTGTTTTTGTTCAGTTTGTATAAGGTAGTATTGCCGATGCGCCTGCTTGCCTTCACCAATGCGTATTTTTCAAGTACGGGCCAGACAGCATACAAGGAAGCCCTTGATATGCCGGCATTTTTTGCAAGTTCTGTCTTCGTGTAGTCAAAGATGCGATTCTCAAGCAGAAAGTCGACAACTCGTATGAACGGCGTGTCTCCCAGAAATTCAACCAATAATGATTTTTCCATGGTTTAATCTAAGAAGAGCAATGTTTATATTTATATACGTTGAGTGTATGCTGTGGTGGACAGACATACCTGATTTGACGGAAGAAGACATCATCCCCTGGATTCTCGATAAGCTTGCACGTCATGGGCTATGGGCAGCAAAACACACGAGTTTTGATAATATTCCAAAGGGTGCACCGCAGCACATGAGGGGCAGGATAAAGGAAGCTGCGGAACAGCTGATAAAGGATGGCTATATCATTCAAAAGCCCACTGGGTATGGCTTGGAAGTGAGCTTGAATTTCAGCAGGAAAAATGAGATATTTGACATCATAGAAGCATGGAAATTGAAAAAATAACTTTGGTTTTGACGCGTTTGACCCCTTCAATCAGAGCGATACGTATGGCTTCGCTTTCTTCCAGTAGTCCTCGAAAATCGCCCTGAATGTGTCCGCAATTTCCTGGTTCACGATCTCCACGCCGAGCGCTTTCGTGTTCTGGAAGTCGGGGT
>CAZYGF010000053.1:0-5972 GCA_964647575.1 Microcaldota archaeon | reverse complement strand
TGCCGCCAAAGGCTATCTTCACGCGGTTCAGCCCTATCACATAAAGATAATAGGCGAGTACGCCGGTCAGCAGCCAAAGCATGCCCATGAACAACGCCTGCGGTGTCATGAAGATGATGGCAGCTGCGCTAAGCACAATCGCCGCGTACGGGACGTATGGATAGAAAGGGACCAGGAAAGGCCGTTCCAGGGAGGGCTGCTTGTGCCTCAGCGTTATGAGGGCGTACCCAGAGATTGCGATTGCCATAAAGTATGCGAAGTCGGTCAGGTACGCGACGAATGCGACGGCTTCGGTCGCTGCAAAGACGCTTATGACTATCGCGCTGACCAAAATGGCATTGGTCGCGGTGCCGTGCGGGCCTATCAGCGTGAGCTTGCGGGGCAGGTACTTGTCGTGCCCCAGGGCAAACGCGTTCATGGTCGCCGCCGTCATTGCCGCCATGAGCGATGTGGCTATGGCGAGCAGGCCTGCAAAGGTGAAAAGCAGCCTGCCATTTGCGCCCATCGCCACAGTTACCGCATCGAGCACCGCATTTTCTGACGCCGCCACCACGGAAACCGGAAGCACCGCGAAAACCGCAAGCGAAACAGAGACGTAGATTGCCAATAGCGCCAAAAGTGTCAGTATTATCGCACGTGGTATCGTCTTTCTCGGTTCCCTGATTTCAGAAGAAACCGAAACAATGTCTTCAAACCCTATGAATGCGATGAAAAGGAATGCGGCAGTTGAAAACGTGGCGCGCACGTCCCCCCCTATAAGACCTGAAAGGTATGACCAGTCGCCGATGCTAGTTGTCGAATAAACAAACAATGCAAGCAGGATGACCAACCCGGCCACCATCACGTTTTGCACTCGCTTCAGCGTGCTCATCCCCAGATATATCAGGAGCCCTGCGGCAGCTACGAACGATATGGCAGTCAGGCCGACTGGCACCGGCACGATGATTTTCAGGAAGTATGCGACAGCAATCGCATTGAATGCCGCACAGACAATGTTCCCGAACCAGATGACCCAGCCTATGATGAACGGCAGCATCCCCTTGAACGCCCGCCTCGCAAAAATATAGTCTTCGCCTGACGTGGGGATTGCGGTCGCAAGCTCGGCATAGCAAAGGCCAACGAGCAAGGCAAGCACAAACGCGATGCATATGGACAGGATCGCCTGCATCCCTGCCATGGCGCATGCAAGGCCCAACAAGAGAAATATCTGCGGGCCCAGCGCGCTGCCTATCCCCAGCATCACACAGTCAAAAAGCGAGAGTTCACGCGCGCCCATGCATACAATCCATCTGCATCCCTTAAATTCATTATGCCAGGGCCGCTTATTTTCTCCTGATTATGGCAGACAATACGCCTGCCAACACCGCGAGGATGGCTGTCGATGACGCGCACGAGGTCCTGCCACCCCCGTTTTCCTCTTCAGGGTTCAGTGGCGCACAGCCCACCTGGTCCGCATCGGGGTCGCCGAATTTGCACGTCATGTCAGTCGGGCATGCGCAGTCGAGCTTACTGTCGACGCAGTTTTCGCCCCTCACATAATCGCAGATCTCATCGTTCACGGCATAGGTTTCGATGCACCGTATTCCGGCAGAGTCGCACCCGTGCTGGCACACCTCTTGCTGGATATATCTGCACTTCCCGGTTGCCGGGTCACAGGTGCCGACGGAAAACGCACCCTGCGCGCACTTGTTGGCGCATACAACGCCCTTGCACTTGTCCTCAGTCTGAGGGTTGTAAGGCGTGACAGGGCAGTAGCAGGTGCATCCTTTCCCCTGCGGGCACTCACAAGCAACGTGGCCAAGCCCAGGCCTATCCGGCCCGGTCGGGCAGTTTGTGGTGCAGGGTTCGCCGTTTACCCCGCCGCAAAGAAAGCATGAGGTGTCGCTGGGAGGGCACCCAGCTGCCATCACAAATCCGAACGATATCAACAGGGCAGTGATGGTTATCCAGAGCCTCATGGTAATACCCCGCCAGCCCCCGATTTAAAGCTTTGCATAACGGGCCGAAAGCTAACCCGAGCCCTGCCAATGGTGGTTTTCATATGTCAGACCGCACGTCAATCGTCATCGTTTTCGCCGTGGCCGGGTTTCCCCTGTTCCTGACAACACTGACGTGCCATCAGGATGCTGGCTTAGGGCTAGACTCAGTGATCACCTTGGTCATCACGAAGATATATATTCTTCTTAGTGTTTTTAATGTCGTGAGTCAGTGCTACAATTAATCAATCGCATATTTGTCGGCTTTGTCCTGCTCGCAGCAGTTGCCGGCATCCTTCTCGGCATACTCATGCTCGTGGTCCCCTCACTCCTGGAAACCACTGAACTCAGTGAAAAGGAAAGGCCTGATTTCTTCCTTGAGGGTGAGGGTACCTCCCTGTCGCCCGAAGATTCTCCCGCGGAACTCAATTTCACCATCCGCACGCCGCCACTGGAAGCGGGCGACCTGCTTTACCTTGACATATACGAGGCCGGGCACAGCGTCGGCCGCACGGACTGCCTTTCAGACCAGGAAGCAAACCATTCCGGAGCCGCATCCATCATATGCACAGCCACCCTCCCATACGTTTACTCCTCTTCAGGTAACTACGATGTCATCGCAGTCTTCACCGCAAACGAAACTGATTATTCATCTGGTCCTGTGGAAGTGAGCAGCGACTGGTCTGCCTATGAGAGCAACTTCTGGGGTGCCGCCGCCATCTTGCTCGTGCTCGTGGCAGTGGTATACGCTCTCGTCATCCTCCCGGTTTTCCTCTTCATGGGCTGGACTGCCGCAAAAATGAAGCATGGGGGCGCAGCTGAAGGCCGGTACTCACTCCGTTCCCTTGTTTTCCTGGACGGCAAAACCCTGCTCCAGAAATTCCAGTCCTTCCTGGTTTCACCCTATTTCTGGGCATTTGAGGCCGTAGGGATAGTCATAATCCTCGTCTACCTGGCAGCCAGCGCGCAGCTGTGGAAATCAGGCACTGCATTCATCGCCTTCTTCCTTTCCGGCCTCGTTTCATTCATAGTGCCGTTCCTGTGGTGCGCGGCCTGGTGGTATGCCGATTACCGGAAACGGGAGCCACTGCGCATAATGGTGACCTTCTTTCTCTGGGGCATGCTCGCAGCGCTCATGGCCATAGGCCTGAATACCGTCCTGGGCATCGCACTTGCGGTTTTGGGGGTCGGGTTCCTCAGCTCGTTCTTCTTCGCGCCGCCCCTGGAGGAGTTCTATAAGGGCGCAGGGCTGGGGCTGCTTGCCGAGCACGACGAGTATAACTCCATAGAGGACGGCATACTATTCGGCTTCACCATCGGCATGGGTTTCTCCTTCGTGGAAAACTGGATTTACCTCCTTGACAACCCCCTGGGCTCTAATGTTGGTGCCTGGCTCGGTGTTTTCTTCCTGCGGTGCATCGTCTTTTCAGCCAACCACGCCTTCTTCACCGCAATCACCGGCGCATCCATAGCCTGGCTCATAGAGAGAAAGTTCCCTGCGCCTGCCCTCGGCATGCTATTCGGCGTTCCCATCGCCGCCTTCTTCCATGCCATGCACAACTCAGGGGAAACCCTGATTGCGCTTCTGGGCGGTGGCGGGGTGCTGTTCTACTGCTGCTTCATGATCCCCATCTTCGACTACGGCGGCCTGCTGGTCCTGGTTGCGCTTTTCATCCGTTCGGTGCTGCGCCAGAAAGCCGTTCCCGCATAGGGTATTAATTCAATTCGTGCCAATAGTTTTCCGATGATAAAATCCATCCGTCTTGTCAACTGGCGCTCGCACGCTGATACGTCGCTCCAGTTCAGGCAGGGCACCAACCTCCTCGTCGGCATGATGGGCGCAGGCAAGTCCAGCGTGCTGGAGGCGATCTCATTCGCGTTCTTCGGCACATTCCCTGCGCTTGAGCGGCGGAAAATGAAGCTGGAGAACATCCTCAGGCTTGACGAGAGCACGGCTAAAATCACCCTTGAGTTCGAATGGGAGGGGCAGGGCTACCGCATAGAGCGCAGGCTGGAGCGTTCCAAGCGCGGCATCTCATCAGGCGCAGAGCTGTTCAAGGGCAGCTCAGCGATAGAGCACGGCTCCACTGCGGTCACGTCTGCGGTCCAGCGCATCAGCGGCGTGGACTACGACCTTTTCACCAGGGCCATCTATTCCGAGCAGAACAACATCGACTATTTCCTCAACCTGGACGCAGGCACGAGAAAGCACGAAATCGACGTCCTTCTCGGCCTGGACAGGTTCGAGGATGCTCGGGCCAGCATAGTCACCGTCATCAACCGCGTTGCGGACCAGCGCAACATCATAGAGGAGCGTTTCAGCAGGGCCCGTATGGCCGAGCTGAAAAGCAAGGAGGAGGAGCAGGCCGCCGCGCTGGCATTGACCCGGGAGAGCCTCATCCAGGCGGCGGCAGCCTGCGGGCATAAGGATCGTGAGCTGGCAGGCGTTTCCACGAAGTTAGATGAGATGCGCAAGCACAAGGAGGCGTTCGACAGGCTGGACAAGGAGGCCATAGCCCTGGCGGCCCAGCAGGAATCCCTGAAAAAGGAGCTGGAAGGCGCGATTGTAGACGAGAAGGCTTATGCCGAGTCGAAAAGGCGCCTGGCAGGCCTTGCCGGCGAGCGCAACCACCTCGCCGAGCAGGCCAGGACAGTGGACGGGCGGAGCGCCAGCCTGTCAAAGGAGGCCGGCAGCGTCGAAGCGCGCCTGAAATCCGCCAAGGAAGCAGCAACCCGGCTGGAATCCCTGCGCAGGGGGCTGCAGGCCCTCCTTGGAGGCCTGACCGCGGAAGAGCTCCAGGCAAGGCAGAAGGAAGCGGAAAAAGCCGTGCTGGCCGCCGAGTCAGAGCGCCGCTCACTGGAAAGCTGGATAACCGAAACCGGAGAACTCGTCCGCAAGCTCAGGCCAGGGCTTGCCGAGTGCCCGCTATGCTCATCAAAGCTCGACGATGCGGGCATAAGCCACATAAAACACGAGAAACAGGCGCTGGCTGAGGCGAAGCGGGAGCGGATGGCCGAGCTTCTGGCGCTTGTTGCTGCCGGAAAGAAGGAAAACGATGCGCTCCTGGCCGGCATAAAGAAGGCCGCGTTGCTGTCCGAGCAGGCTGCTGCGCTGGAGAAGGAACTTAAGGGCGCCGAGGGGCTGGATGGCAGTAAAGCCCGGCTCGAGGCCGGGTTAGCAGCCGTCCGCGCTGAGCAGGGCGCCCTTCAAAAACGCTCCATGGAACTTGCCGATTCCATAGAAAAGCTGCGCGTTGAATTGAATCGGATGGAAGCCGTGCTCTCGAAGAAAAAGGCGCTCGAATCGCTGGAGGCACGGCTTGCGGATGTGCGCGCCAGGCTCCGGGGCATAAAGTTCGATGAGGCGTCATTCGAAACGCTGCGTGCCGCCGTCGAGGCCCTCCGCCTCGATACAAGCAAGGCCCTCTCGGCAAAGCAATCGCTGGAAACCCAGTCCAGGATGGCTGCCGAGATGCTCGTCCTCGTCAGGGAGGAGCTTTCCGGCCTGAAGCAGATGGAAAAGGACGGGGCGGCCCTCGCGAAGCTCGAGGAAGAGCTTGCCATATACAAGAACGCGGTCCTGGAGACCCAGGTATCGCTCCGCGCCAGCCTCATAGAAGCCATAAACACGGCCATGAACGAGGTCTGGGCCATATTCTACCCGTACAGGAACTACCCTGCCATACGGCTTGAAGTAACCGAAAAGGACTACCTGTTCGAGGTCAACGACGGCAATTCCTGGAAAGGGCTGGAAAGCACCGCCAGCGGAGGCGAGCGGGCAAGCGCCGCGCTTACGCTGCGCGTCGCCCTGGCCATGGTCCTGACGCCCAAGCTCGGCTGGCTCATTCTCGACGAGCCGACGCACAACCTCGACACGGATGCCATAGAGATGCTCTCAACGGCCCTCCAGACCAAGGTCCCCCAGGTCGTTAATCAGACCTTCGTTATAACCCACGAGGAAGGGCTCATGGGCTCCGAGTTCGCCTCGAGCTACCG
>CAZYGF010000052.1:0-5977 GCA_964647575.1 Microcaldota archaeon | reverse complement strand
CTGCAGAAGGCGCTCAAGGAAAAGGGCGCGCAGAGCAAGCTCGGCCAGTGGTTCTAACCAACATCTTTTTATATACTTGTATATAATAAGTGTATAAGTGATTATATGTCCTACACCACAATCCAGATAACGGAAGATACCCGGCTGCGGCTGGCAAAGCTGAAAAGCTCGGTTAGGAGCACGTATGATGAACTTCTGACCGCTCTCCTCGACCTTGTCCCCTCCGGCGATGATGAAGGGGAGTACACCGAGGAGTTCAAGGCTTCCCTGCTCCGTTCCCTGGCAGACATACGGCACGGGCGCGTCTATTCTTCAGAAGAGGTAAGAAAAAGACTTGGGATCAGGTCATGACCTTCACGCTTGTTTATACCGAGGACGCGATGTCACAGCTCAGAAAGCTGGATAATGCGACTGCAAAGAGGATTCTCGATAAACTCGATGGTGTCCTGGAGAATCCCGCGCATTTTTTCGAACGGCTTACTGGCAGAGAAGAGTATAAACTCAGAATAGGGGATTACCGTGTTCTGGCAAAAATTCTGAATGATGAAAACACGATTGTCGTTACCGGCGTCGGCCACAGGAAAAATATCTACAAGAGACTGAAATGAGCTCATGTCCGGGCCGTGGTTTTAGCGCTCTGGTATCTCTATCCCCTTCGCGCCTTTCCTGAGGAGCGCCATGTCGACCAGGTCGAGCATCAGCGACGCTTTTCCGTATTTCGTCGGGCCGCCGTCCACCGCGACCTGCACCGAATCGAGTATTTTCCTGTCTATGTCGCCGAACCGCACCGGAGCCGGCCGGCCTGAGAGATTGGCGCTGGTTGTTATCACCGGCTCGTCTATGCGCTCGCACAGCTCCCTGCAGAACGCAGACTCAGGCATCCTCACGCCCAGCCGGTCCGTTCCCGATGCCGCAATCGGCTTCCTCAGCTTCAGTATGAAGGTGTAGGGCCCGGGCAGGTACCTCTTCAGTATCATGTCCTCCCAGATGCCGGTGTCGCAGTACTCGTCTATCATGCCGAAGCCAGAGACCATGACAGACAGCGGCTTGGACGGGTCGCTCCCCTTTATGGCGTTTATCCTGCGGACGACGTCGCTGGAATCAGCCTTCCCGCCGATGCCGTATACCGTGTCGGTCGGATAGACGAAAATCCCGCCGCTGTGGAGGAGCGGGTCTATCACGTCTATGGCGCCTTCGAAATCGTCGCCGGTTATCTTCAGGACGGTCGCCATCATATCCCCAGGTCCTTCCTCAGCCGCGCCAGCCCTATGGCGGTTATGAGCTTGCCTGCCCTGGGCCCGCGGTCCTTGCCTATGAGCGAGCGGTAGATCTCCACGAACATCTCCTTCCCTTCCATGCCGTTCGCCTTCGCGAAATCGTACACCGCGTTGTGCACGGCGACCGCGTCCATGCCAGGCGTGAGCGATGATATGAACTTCTTCACCTTGTCGCTTGGCACCGGGTTGTACTTGAACCGGTATTCGTCTGGTATGAAGTCCCTGGCTATCCATTCCATGATGTACGGCTTCATATACGCGACGCCGTCCGCGTCGCCTGCCAGTTTCGCGGCCTCTGCCCAGTCCTGGTATATCTGGTAATAGAGCAGCATGTCAAGGAACGGCGCGCTCCAGCGGATGCCTGCCTTCCCTACCGCGAGCGAGAACGCTATGGCCTTCTTCCGGTCAGACCTGCTTATCTCCGGCTTGTTCACGTCGAGCTTCGACGCGTTTTCGAATTCCTCCATGGTGCGCAGCATCTTCTCGCTGGTCGGGTCGATGTCCACGTTCTCCTCAAGGTCAGGCCTGAGCAGCATGTATTTCACGACTTCGGGCGGCAGCAGCTTCACTATCTCGCTTATGCCCATGCCCGTGCCCTTGGATTTGGAGTATTTCCTGCCCTGGAACAGTATGAACCCGTACCTGTACGGTATGTGGTATTCCTTCTTCATGAGGTTTAGCGTTATCGCCCTGCATGTGTCCTCGCTACCGCCTTTCGTGTGGTGGTCTATGCCCGCGCCCTCTATGCTGGTGTGTAAAATCTGCTTCCAGGCAGGCCAGTGCAGCCTCCAGACAATCTTGTACCTGTGGTCGCTGATTTTATTCTTCCCTATGTGGCCGCAGCCCCTGGTGTATTTCACGTCCCTGTCGCACGCGTACTCGTAGCTTTCGCCGTCCTGCTTCGTGACGCGCGTTGTCGCTATCCTGCCGCACTTCTCGCATAGGGGCATGATGGGCGCCCAGTCTTTTTTCTCGGCCTGGCCGCTGGTCTCCTCAACGATTTTCCTTGCCTCGGCCTCGTGCTTCAGGAAGAACCTTGCCCATTCGTCGAACTTCCCCTGCTCGTAGTATTCGTTGATGCGTATTATTTCGGCGTCTATTCCGAACAGTTTCATGAGCCCCCTTGCCTCGTCGAGGAAGTGGTCGCCGAAGCTCCTGCTCTTCCCGGTCGGGTCAGGAACGTAGCACAGCGGCTTGCCCAGGTGCGGCTCGAGCTGCGTCCTGTACTGCTCCATGGCAAGAGGGACCGAGTCGAAAGCGTCGAATATGTCCGCGATGAATATGTATCTGGCCTTTTTGCCCCTGGCTTCCAGCGCCTCCTTTATGGCCATGGGGAAGAGGAGTTCGCACAGCGTGCCGAAGTGCACCGGCCCGGAAGTCGTCATGCCCCCGCTTATCACGTAGGGCTCCTTCTTCTCGGCTATGACCTTCTCAGCCAGCCATTCTGACCAGTGCATGTGCTTCGTATCGGACATGAGAATTACCGCTTATCCTTCATCTCACGAAGATTTTTTATCCGCTGCCCGCTTTTTGGGCGGCGCCTTCTTCGCCGGAGCTTCCGGTTTCTGCCGGACCGCCATCGGGCTCTCCTGGACTGCGGCCATGGCACCCGCTGCAGGAGCCACCATCATCGGGCTCTCCACAGTGGTGGTCATGGCCCTGCTCTCCGATGCCCATGCGGATTTGGCCGGGGCGCCAGTGCCGGATGCCGCAGCGGGCTTTTTCTCAAGCCTCATGTCGCCGCGTATCGTCTTCCAGTAGCGGTATTCCATCGAAAGGCCGGCCGTTTCATCGGCGGCGTTGTACGCCACCGCGTAGGGTATGAACAGGACCACCAGGATGGCACCCAGCGCCAGCATGAGTATGCCAGATGCGCCGAATATTGCGAGCGCCACGCCGCCTATGCCGGCTATCATGGCCGCCCCGAATATGGCAACAACAAGCAGGATGGTGAACGGGATGGATACTGCCCAGCCCACGATTGCCCTGACTATGGAGAACACCACGGTCTCCCAGAAGTTCCGCTTTACCAGGCCGAAAGATGCGCGCATGCACCCAACCGGTCCCTTGTCCGCCAGCACCAGCTCCCAGAGCGCGAACTGCAGGAAGAAGCCGAGCACGATGGACACCAGCATTATGCCGAGCTGCACCAGCGGCCCGATAATTCCCGCTGCGCCGGTCAGCGCTGCAAGGCCCAGCCCCACGGCCCCGAACAGTATGAGGACCAGGACGTAGATGGCAAGCATGATGAGGCCGTAGATGATGGCCGGGATCGCCTTCTGCGTAGCAACCCCGATTATATCCACCTTCTGCTTCGTGCTGTGCTCCTCCCCGACCACCTTGTAGGATGCCAGCCCGAACAGGCGGGCGATCACCACCAGGATTATGGCGACGAGGATGCCGACTGCAAGTACGGCCCAGCCCAGCACCCCCTGGACTGTGAAATACAGCGGAGCCGCTCCTGCCACGATGGCAAGTACGGCGAGCAGAAGGGCTGCCATGGCGTAAAGGTTCACCCTGAACAGCTTCTTGAACAGCTCAACGAAGTTCGCCCTTATGAATCCGAACCAGCCCTCGATTGGCTGCGTAATGCGTTCCATGTCCATGCTCTCAACCCTTCTTTCCCTTCCAGAAATTGTAGATTATGGGCAGCACCGCCATCTCCATGGCCGCGCCAACGACCACGCCCACCGCCAGCGCGCAGAGCACGTATATGGCGGACCCCACGGCCAGCCCGGCTGTGCCCCCGACGGCGGAGAATATCTGCATAATGAGCCTCAATATGCTCGATGCCATGCCGCTGACCACGGAAAGGGCCATGACGCAGACCACAATCACGATGTCAATCAGGATGACGCCCAGCAACTCGCGTTTCACGAGCCCCGCGGATGCCTTGATGGCGCCGATGGGCCCCTTGCCGCCGAGCACGACCTCCACGGTGCTGAACTGTATGATGAATGTGAAGAGGAGGACGGCCAGCATGGACAGCGGAATGAGTATGCATAATGCCAGGAGCGCAGTGGAGCCTGCCGTCCCTATCAGCAGGAAGGAAAGCAGGAGTGGCGACCCGAGCAGCAGCATCACCACCCAGATGACGACCTGCAGCTTCGCTATGGGCCAGAAGTTCTTCCTGGCGCATCCAAGCAGGTCTGTCGCCCTGCCTGTGCCCATATCATCGATTATATTGTAGCCCACGGATTTGAAGGCGGCCGCCGCCAGCGTGGTTATGGCGAAGATGGGGATTGCCATGAGGAGGACGATGGCGGCGTTCTGCAGCAGGGCAGGCGCGAGCGCGCCGGTTGAAATCGTCTGCGCGATTGAGGCGCCCAGAAGCAGGAATACCAGGATTCCTATCAGCATGACGCCGGCGAGGCTGAGGAGCACCTGGGCCACGCTGATTTTCAGCAGGGCGATGAACATGTCCTGCGCACTGGCCTTCACCAGCGCGTATGATTTTTCCAGTGTCTCTCTGACGTAATCTACAGTTCCGGCCATGGGTAGAACTGTCCCCCGAACGTTTATAAAGAGTTGTCATCAGAGTAATCCTGTCAGCGGCCATAGGAAGGAGGAAACACCTGATCCCATTCCGAACTCAGAAGTTAAGCTCCTTTACGGCGACATTTGTACTGCCCTTCGGGCGGGAAGATGCGCTGCTGCTGACACTACTCACTTTTTCTTAGTATAAACAGTAATGCTCCTGCTCCTCAAGGTTCTACTCCGTCCAAACCAGCCATCGGTGGGCGCCGTCCATACTTGGGCCACCGAAACCGGAGAGGTTTGACTTCTGCACCTGCCGCATCATTTTAATTGTTCCCGCCCAATCCTAATCATGGACTTCTACGACGTCATCGGCAAAAGGCGCTCGGTCAGGGCGTTCCAGGACAAGCCAGTGGACGCGGCGACGCTGAAGAAGATACTCGATACGGTGTCGCTCGCGCCGTCCGCAGGCAACCTCCAGGCGTACAAGATAACGATTATCCGGACGCAGGAGCTCAAGGAAGGGCTGATGTCCGCGGCGTTCGACCAGGAATCCATAATCAACGCGCCGCTCGTCCTTGTCTTCTCCGCGGACGAAAAGCGCTCCGAGGTCAAATACGGCGAGAGGGGGCTGGAATTCTATTCCCTGCAGGACGCGACCATCGCGGCTGCATACTGCCAGCTAGCTGCCGCAGCCGAGGGGCTCGGCTCGGTCTGGGTGGGCGGCTTCGACACCCTTGAGGTCTCGCGGCTGATAAACGCCGAGTCGTACGAGGTGCCCGTGGCCATAATACCGCTGGGCCATCCGGCCGAGGCGCCAGGCCGCAGGGAAAGGCGCCACCTGAAGGAGCTCGTCCGGGAGATGTGAGCGCATGGATGCCAGGGAACGCGCGAAAAAGGACATAGACAAGCTTGACAGGATGCTCATGGTGTTCAAGGACATGGACCTGGGGAGGAAATACCCCCAGGTGCTGGAATACGCCGAGAACTACGCCAACGACGCGAGGCATTTCTTCCAGAAGGGCGACTTTTTCACCGCGTTCGGCGCTGCAAACTACGCATACGGGTTCCTGGACGCGGTGCTTGTCATCGAGGGGAAGAAGGATGAGCGCACCACATTCTGAGCCCTATATCCGGTGCGAAATCCCCCAGATGAGGCTGAAATAACGCAGGTAGCTCTCAGCGACCTCTTTGTTCTTTATCAGGATCGCGGTTTTCTGCTT
>CAZYGF010000051.1:0-6036 GCA_964647575.1 Microcaldota archaeon | reverse complement strand
TCAGCCTTTTGTTGAGGTGCATCATCACGGCCGCTGAAAGCAGCAATGCCAGCGCCAGCAGCCCAAGCCACAGCACCAGCGGCTTGCCGAATACCAGAGTCCCGTAGGCGAAATCCCTGAGCGTCATTTCACAGTCACCTTGCCCTGCATGGACGGGTGGATGCCGCAGATGTAGGAAAATTCCCCCGGCGCGCTGAACGTGTGCTCAAAGGAATCGCCGTTCGCGAGCGTTGCTGACTGAAAATCAGGGAATCTGACTATGTGCGGGACGCTGTCGTCGTTCACCCACGTCACCGTGCCGCCCCTGCTTACCGTCACATCCGCCGGGTTGAAAGCCAAATCCTTTATGTGGACCGTGGCCGTAGTTGCGCCAGGCGTGCCCGTCGGCGGTGCGCTTGCGTTAGGGACGCCGCTTGGCGGCGCCTGCTGTGCGCATCCAAGAAGCAGAATCCCCAAAACCAGCAAAACTATGATTTTTTTCATGGTTCCAACCTCACTTTCTGCTGTGATACAGGTGTATGGCCCTGCCCAGCGCGTCCTCAGCCGCCTCTGCCAGCGCTTCAGGGAGCGTCGGGTGCGCATGTATGGTAGTCGCAAGGTCCTCAAGCGTCGCGGCCATCTCTATGGCGAGCGCGGCCTCTGCGATGACGCTGCCTGCGCCATCTCCGGCAACGTGCACTCCCAGCACGATGCCGTTAGCCCCTGCGACTATTTTTACGAATCCTTCGGTCGCGCCCATGGTCTTCGCCCTGCCGGAAGCCGAATAGGGCATCCTGCCTGTTATGGGGCTCAGGCCGCGCGCAGCAGCCTCTTCCTCTGTGAGCCCCACGCTGGCTATCTCAGGGTCTGAGAAGACCACCATGGGGATCGCCCGGTTGTCGAATGCGCTTTTCCTGCCGGCGATCACCTCTGCTGCGACCTTGCCCTCCCTGAATGCCTTGTGGGCGAGCTGCGGCCCTGGCACTATGTCGCCCACCGCGAATATGCTTTTATCGGTTGTCCTCATGGCGCTGTCAACGCTTATCAGCCCATCCTCACCGAACCGCACCCTGGTCTTTTCCAGCCCGATGTCGTCGAGGCATGGTATGCGCCCGGTCGCCACGAGGAGCTTGTCGAAAAGGAGGCGCTTCTCGCCGTCCGGCGTCTTCACGGCCGCCTCATTGCCCTCAACGCCTATCACTTCGCTTTTGAAAAGGATTTCTATGCCCATCCCCTTCATTTTCTTCAGCAGGAGCTCCGTGGCCTCCGGTTCCATCCTCTTCAGCAGCAGGTCGCCCCGGTGGACTATGGTCACCTTGGAGCCGAGCTTGCCGAAAAGGCCGGCCATCTCCACCGCTATGTAGCCTGCGCCTATTATCATCAGTTTTTTGGGCACTTCAGTGAACGAGAACACGTCGTCGGAGTTTATCACCCTCTTGTGGTCGAACGGGACGTCAGGCAGCCCCTTGGGCCTGGTGCCGGTCGCTATCACCGCATCCCTGAACTCTATGCTCCTGAGCCCCTCCTCGGTCTCGACCGACAGCGTATTCGACGAGGTGAAGAACGCCCTGCCGCTGATGACCTCCACGCCGTTCCGGCTGCAGAGGCCTGCGATCCCGTCGCGCAGGTCCTTGACCACGCTTTCCTTCCATGCCTGCATTTTCGTAAAATCCAGCGACACGCTGGCGTCAATGCCCATGTTTTTCGCGGCTTGGGACTCGGCGCAGTGCTTGGCATCAGCCGCGTGTATGAGCGCTTTCGACGGTATGCAGCCAACGTTGGTGCAGCACCCGCCGAGCAGGCCCTTCTCTATGAGCACGGTTTCCAGGCCGAGCTGCGCTGCGCGTATGGCCGCAGTGTACCCGCCCGGCCCCCCGCCTATGACCGCCACATCGACCTTGGTTGTCAGTTGCCCCATGACCATGAAAATTTCCTCCAATCATACTTCAGTTAAATTTTCATCAAACTTCGTTAGGTCCGTCATCAAACTTCATGAGATGTCGACCAGCAGCAGGTCCGGGTCCTCCAGGTGCTGCTTGACCACGTTCATGAACTCCGTCGCCACCGCCCCGTCCGCGACGCGGTGGTCGAAGCACATGGAAATCCCCATGGCCTTGCGCGCCTCTATCCTGCCCTCAACCACCAGCGGCATGTCCCTTATCCTGTGGACGCCGAGTATGGCCACCTGGGGCGGGTCTATTATGGGCGTGGAGAAGAACCCGCCGACGCTTCCCACGTTGGTTATGGTGAACGTCCCTCCGCGCACGTCGTCCAGCTTCAGCTTCTTTTCGCGCGCAAGGGCGGCAAGCCGCTCTATCTCGGCCGCCAGCTCTATTATGGACCTGCGGTCCGCGTTCTTTATCACCGGGACGATGAGGCCGTCCGGCGTCGCCACCGCGATGCCTATGTTCATGTCCTTTTTCGCTATGAGCTCGTTCGCATCATTGTCGAAGTGCGCGTTCAGGCTCGGGTATCTCTTCAGCGCGACCGTGCACGCCTTGACCACGAATGGCAGGTAAGTCAGGTGCACCGAGCCCTCGAAAACGTGCTTCTCCTTCTCGCGGATGGCCGCCATGCGCGTCACATCGGCGATGTCCATGCCGCAGGCGTGCGGTATGTGCGTTTTCGAATACACCATCCTCTCGGCTATGATTTTCCGTATGCCGCTGAGCGGTATGCGTATGTCGCCTTCGGCTGTTTTCGTGATTTCCGGCCTGACCTGGGGCTGCGCCGTGCCTGCCGCGGCCTTCACGTCGTCGTCGGTTATCCTCCCTGCCGCCCCGGTGCCCTTCACTTTGGAAATATCAACGTTCAGCTCGCGCGCGAGCCTGCGCGTTGATGGCGCTGCGAGCGCTTCCGGCGCTGCGGCCTGAATCGGTTTCTGGATCGTCTCTGGTCTTGCCTGCGGGGCGGCTGATGCAGCCGCTGGTTTTGGTTGTGCGGCTTGCGGAGCTGGCTGCGGTGCGCTGCTCACCTTCTCGCCCGGCTCGCCTATGACGACAATCGTCTCGCCGACCTTGACCTGGGTGCCCTCGTGGAAGTTTATCTTCAGCACGATTCCGTTAGCCGGCGAAGGGAGCTCGACCACTGCCTTGTCAGTTTCAACGTCCACGATCTTCTGGTCGGCCTTCACCGTGTCGCCTTCCTTAACGTGCCATTTGACTATGGTGCCCTCGTGGATGCCTTCGCCGACGTCCGGAAACTTGAATTCCTTCAAAATAACACCTCAGAACTTCGCTGTCTCCATTATGCCCTTCAATATCCGTTTACTATCGGGGAAGAAGTACTCCTCGGTCTTCGGGTATGGTATGGTGATGTCCCAGCCCGTCACGCGCCTCACCGGCGCCTCAAGGCTCAGGAACGCCTTCTCCATTATCCGCGCTGCGATTTCAGCGCCGAAGCCCAGCGTCTTCACCGCCTCGTGGACGACCACGCAGCGGCCTGTCTTCTTCACCGACGTGATTATAGTGCCCCAGTCGCATGGCGCGAGCGTCCTCAGGTCGATGTGCTCTACGGATACGTTTTGCGCCCCTGCGTCTGCGACCGCGTCCTTGCTCACGTGCGTCATCGCGCCCCAGGAGACCAGGGTGATGTCCCTGCCCTCCTTCAGGATATTCGCCTTGCCCAGCTCGAGCTCGTAGCGCTCTTCCGGCACCTCCTCCTTGAAAGCGCGGTAAAGCCGCTTCGGCTCGAAATAGAGCACAGTGTCGCCGTCGCTCAGCGCGGCTGCGAGAAGGCCCTTGGCGTCATAGGGCGATGAGGGGTAGACCAGCTTCAGCCCGGCTATGTGCAGGTAGGCGCTCTCCAGGCTTTCGCTGTGGTGCTCAAGCGCGTGTATGCCGCCGCTGCAGGGCAGCCTCAGCACCATGGGCACGGTGAATTCGCCCCTTGTCCTGTTGCGCAGCCTAGCGGCGTGCTGGACGAGCTGGTGGTAGCCGTTGTATTCGAATCCCTGGAACTGGATTTCAGCGACAGGCCGTGCGCCAAGCGCTGCCATGCCGACTGCCGTGCCCATTATGCCTGACTCGGACAGCGGCGTGTCGATCACGCGTGCCCTGCCGAATTTTTCATAAAGCCCTTCAGTTACCCTGAAAACCCCGCCGTCCCTGCCGACGTCCTCGCCCAGGACGACTATGCTGCTGTCGCGTGCCATCTCCTGCTTCAGGCAGCTGTTTATCGCCTCGACCATGGTCATCTTCATTGTTTTTCACCGAAGCACTCGTCCATCTGCTCCTGGACGTTTTCCGTCATGGCGGCGTATACGTATCTGAACATGTCTTTCGGGTCAGGCTTGAACGCATCTGCCTTTGCCACCGCATCCTCCACTACTTTCGCGGCGCCGGCCTGGACCTTCCTTTCGAACTCGTCATTCCAGATGCCCTTGCCCTTCAGGTACGCCTGGAACCGCTTTATCGGGTCCCGGTCGCGCCAATAGGCTTCTTCCTGCGCGTCCCTATATTTCTTCGGGTCGTCCGACGTCGTGTGCGGGCCCATGCGGTAGGTTATCATCTCCAGCAGGACGGCTGTTTTCCCTTCCCGCACGCTGTCCGCGGCCTCTTTCACGGACTTGTAGACCGCGAGCACGTCATTGCCGTCCACCTGCAGGCCTTTCAGCCCGTAGGCAAGCGCCTTCTGCGCTATGGTTTCGGATTTCGTCTGCCATTTCCTTGGCGTTGAGATCGCATACTGGTTGTTGGATACCACGAACACGTTGGGCGTTTCCAGGACGCCTGCGAAATTGAGCGCGTCGTGGAAATCGCCCTCGCTGGTCGCGCCGTCCCCGGCACAGACTATGACCGCGCATTTCTCCCCCTTGTTCTTCATGGCGTAGGCGCCGCCGACCGCATGCGGAAGCTGGCTTCCTATGGGCACCGCATAGGGGAAGCAGCGCAGTTTCCTGTCAATCCTCATGCCCTCCTCCACTCCCATCCAGCCGAGATTGACCATGTAGAGCGGCAGGCCCCTGATATGGTACGAGAAGCTCTCCCTGTATGTCGGGAAAAGCCAGTCAGCGGGCTGGACTGCGAAGCACATGCCGACCGTGACCGCCTCCTGGCCTTCAAGCGGCGCATAGGTGTACATCCTGCCTGTCCTCTGGAGCGCGACGCATTTCCTGTCCCACATGCGTGCGAGGACAAGGAAGTAGTACATCTTTTCCAGTGTTTCTCGTGGGATGGCAGGCTCCAGCTGCGCGTCCACGCTGCCGTCCTTGTCGAGAATCTGAAGGTAGTCTATGTGCCCTTCGTAAACCCTGCTCACCGCCATGAAACGGATAGCCCGGCAACGCTTATATAATTAGCGGAGCGCTTCGGCGGCCCTGTATGAGCTTCTAACCAACGGGCCACTGGCGACGTGCCTGAAGCCCAGCTCGTATCCTGCGCGTTCGTAGGCTACGAACTTCTCTGTTGCCACGTACTCCGTGACCGGCAGGAACCTTGCGTCCTTTCCAGGGCAGAGATACTGCCCTATGGTGAACAGCTCCACGCCCGCGTCACGCGCATCGGCCATCGTGCGGACGACCTCGTCGTCCGTTTCGCCCAGGCCCACCATTATGCCGCTTTTGGTGATGGTTTTGTCCGACAGGCCGCGGACTGCCCGCAACACGTCCAGCGATTTCCTGTATCCTGCGCGCCTGTCCCGCACTTCCGGCGTCAGCCGCTCCACGGTTTCAAGGTTATGGGAGATGACATCTGGTTTCGAGCCGACGAGTTTGGCAATCGCATTTTTGTCGCAATTGAAATCAGGGACGAGCGTTTCTATTGTGAGGCCGGGCACGGCAGCCCTGAGCGCATGCACGCACGCGGCGAAATGCTCCGCACCGCCGTCCGGCAGGTCGTCCCGGGTGACCGAGGTTATGACCGCGTACTTCAGCCCCAGCGCCTTCACAGCTTCGGCCAGCTTAGCCGGCTCTTCCGCGTCAGTCGGCGCAGGCTTCCCTGCCTTCACCGCGCAAAACCTGCAGCTGCGCGTGCACAAATCGCCGAGGACCATGAACGTGGCCGTGCCATGCGACCAGCACTCGCTCCGGTTCGGGCAGTGCGCGCTCTGGCACACCGA
>CAZYGF010000050.1:0-6082 GCA_964647575.1 Microcaldota archaeon | reverse complement strand
AAGCCACAGCGTCCTAAGCGCTGCACATTTGACCGGGCTCTGTCATCCCTGCGAACGAACGTGAGCAGGGTGGCAGTTCATGAACGGAGCGCCGTTCATGGCTCTGTCATCCCTGCAGAAAATTTCCTACGGTCTTTCTCAGGATAAATTTTCCATCAAACTTCAGGAGGTTTGACTGAGATTTACTCGCCATTCTTATTATTAAATGCCATGGGCTGGCATCTGCTTGCTGCCTGCGAATAAGCAAAAAAGAAGTTCAGGAGCGCTCCCTGAAGTCGAAGTCTATGCCGCCGCCCACGCCGAGGATTATGTTGTACACCACGGCGCTGAGGAAGCCGAATATGAACATGACTATGGCGCCCACCACCAGCCCTATGACGCCCATGACAAGGCTGATTCCCAGGGCCACTATGGTCCCCACGAGGTCCGTGCTGCCCGAGGCCACGCCCAGCACGGCAAGAACGATCATTATCAGGCCGTATACCAGCAGCGATATGACCCCAAGCACGAAGGACCAGATGGCCAGCAGCCTGCCGAGGGATATCGCGCCTATATGCGATAGTGTCACTTTCATCATTTCACCTGAAACCCATAAACAGGCAAAATATAAAACCCACCTGTCTGGTTAAATACTGGAGCGGACAAATGCTCATACATGTCAGGATGTATTTTTTGCAGCATAATCAGGGGTAAGACGCCTGCAGCGAAGGTGTACGAGGATGATGACATCCTCGTAATCATGGACATAAAGCCCATCACCCAGGGCCACCTGCTGGTCCTCCCGAAGGTCCACAGGGAACTGCTCACGGAGATGGACGACGACTCCATCGCTGCCATGTTCTCCACGGCCAAGAAGATGGGCAACGCGCTCAGGAAGTCGAAGCTGCGGTGCAAGGGCATCAACTACCTGCTCGCGGACGGGGCCGAGGCCGGCCAGGACGTCTTCCACGCCCACCTGCATGTGATACCGAGGTACCGGGGGGATGGCTTCTGGCTGCACATGCCGCCTTCCTATGAGAGGGAGACCGACCTCGAGGACCTGGAGAAGAACGCAGGGAAGATACGCGCGGGAATCGGGAAGTAGCGGCTCATATCAGCGGCTCTTTCATCCCGTAGACGACCGCGTGGATGTCCTTCCTCAGCATGGGGAATTCCTTTTCGCTTATTGTCCCGGGGTAGCTCATGAGCAGCATGTGCACCGGCTTCTTGCCAGGGCCGTAGGACGGCTGGATGTAGCCGTGCGTGTTGCGCTTGAAGCCGAGCCGCTCGAAGAATGCGATCCGCTTTTTCTGGATTTCCGTTTCCGGCCGCTCGACCTCGAGCACGACGTTTTTCCTGCAGCTTGACATATACGTGCTGATGATTTCCGTCCCGACGCCCCTGCCGCGCAGGTGCCCCCCAACGGCCAGGTGCTCAAGGAAAACGAAGCCTTCGAACTCCCAGAGCGAGAGCAGGCCGACCAGCACGTTTTTCTCGTCGAGCGCGGCAAGCATCGCGTATTCCGGCCTTTTGAAGAGCGCATTCTGCCTTTCCGGGTCCCTGCGCTCGTCTGGCGGGAAAGCGGACTCGTACAGCTCCCACAGGTCGCGGAAATGCTCCGAACCAGCGTCCACGCGCACGAGCTTCATGTCAGTAACCCAGGCGTTCCTTCACGAGTATCAGCGTAGTCCTGCCCTGGAATATCTCGTGGGATATTATCACGAACTTGCCCATCGTGCTGCCGCTGCCGTATACCTTGGTTGCGCGCGCGTTCTCAATCGGGTAGACGTATTCGCGTATCCTCTGCAGGGCAGCCTGCAGGTCCGGCACTATCTTGTTGACGCCGCTGACGATTATGAGGTTTTTGGCCGCGAAGGGGAACGCGCCCACGCGGCTTCCGCTCGCATCGCACGCGGCGAGCTCGCCTGTCCGCGCTATGGCATTGACGCTGGCGATGAAATATTCGGACGTTTCCGCTCTCCGCCTGAGGTCAGCCTGCTTCTGCGGGTCCTTCTCAGCGAGGATTGGCAGGTGCATGTTCTTCCAGCCGTGCTTCCCTGCCTTGAGGTAGCCGGTGTAGCCGATTTCGCCCAAGGTCGTCGACGAGCCGTTCATGATCTCGGAGCCGGGGGGAATAAGCGACTTCAGCTTCTCCAGCGCTTCTGCAGCGTTCCTGACGACCATGACCTTTATGCCGCGCTTCGACACGTTGTCCACGGCCTCCGCCAGCTCGCCGTCCGTCGGCATGCGGCTCCATTTGGCTGCATCGACGCGCATATTCATGTTCTCAGCGCTGAATTCGGTCTTCATGGCATCGCTTTTCCGGCGAGTATTATTAACTTTTACCAGCGGCCTCAAGGAAGGCGTGCGCCTTCCTGAGCACGCTTTTCGCGTTGTCGTAGGTCAGCTTCGCCAGCGCCTCGTCATAAGGAAGCCAGCCAAAGCCGACATGCTCGTACGACAGCTTCACGCCAGCGGTCCGCGTCCGGGCAAGGAAGAAGAAGACCTCCTTGTGCATCGTTTTGCCTTCGCTCTTGTAGAAGTATTCGATGCGCTCGCGGAACCCGCTGACGAAAACCAGGTCGTCCAGGCCAGTTTCCTCCCTCGTCTCGCGCCTCGCAGTCGCCTTCTCGTCCTCGCCGCGCTCCATGTGGCCCTTGGGGAAGTCCCAGTGGCCTTCCTCGTAGTGCAGGACCAGGTAGCGCCGCGCCGGGCCGTCGCCGCGGAACGCCACAGCGCCGCAGGATTTTTCGGTTGGCATGCCCAATCGAGGCACGGGCAAATTTAAAAACGGTGCTGGCTATATTTAGTCATCGGATTGAACAGCGATAACGCTAATTAAGGTGCAAACATGGGAAAATTTCCGGAAGCAGACCTAAGGCTTGCGCAGATAACCATCTGCAGGAAGTGCAAGACCAGGAACAAGAAGGACAGCGAGAAGTGCAGGAACTGCGGCTCACCCTACCTCAGGCCCAAGAGAAGGGAAATCAGGGCCAAGAAGTAGCATAATCCCTTTCGTTATTCCACGGCTCAGCTGGAGGGTGGAGTTCGGGCGGTGGCGGCTTCAGGTGATACGTCATTTGTCGCCAGGCGCCTCACTACCATTTTAATACCTTAGCAATCAAACGCAAAACCACAATTATCTGCGAGGTTAATTGCTATGAGAAAAGAAGACGAGTACGGATTCGAGAAAGTCATAGAAGTGTACGACCAGAAGACCGGCATGCAGGGCGTGTGCGTAATCCACAACACGGCACGCGGCCCGGGCAAGGGCGGCATAAGGATGGAGCCGGACGTGACCACCGAGGAGGTCATGGGGCTCGCACGCGCGATGACATGGAAGAACGCGATGGCAGACCTGCCGTTCGGCGGGGCCAAGAGCGGCATAAAGGCCGACCCGAAGAAGATGACGCCCGGGCAGAAGGAAGCGCACGTGCGCGCCTTCGCCAGGAAAATCAAGGACGTCATCCCCGCGGAATACATAGCCGGCCCGGACATGAACACCACAGAGAAGGAGATGGCCCAGTTCGCTGACGAGATAGGCAGCCCGAAGGCGTGCACAGGAAAGCCGTCGAGCGAAGGCGGCCTCCCCCACGAGCTCGGCTCAACGGGATTCGGCGTAGCCATATGCACCCGCGTCGCGGTGAAGCACATGAACAAATCGCTCAACGGCATGACCGTGGCCATAGAGGGCTTCGGCAACGTGGGCACGTTCGCGATGAAATTCCTTGAGGAATGGGGCGCGAGGATAGTCGCTGTATCAGATTCCAAAGGCACGATATACAACAAGGACGGCCTGAAATACGCGGATTTGATGAAAATCAAGGCGGAAAGGGGCACAGTCACCGCTGCGAAGGGCGAGAAGCTGGACGCGGCGAAGCTGTTCGAGCTGCCCGTGGACATACTCATCCCAGGCGCGAGGCCTGACGTGATAAACAAGGGCAACGTCGGCAGCGTGAAGGCGAAGATACTCAGCGAGGCGGCCAACCTGCCTGCGAAATACGACGTGGAGCAGGTGCTCATGAAAAAAGGAGTCGTAGTGCTCCCGGACTTCGTGGCGAACGCAGGCGGAGTGATCTCCAGTTATTGCGAGACAATGGGCTGGAACGCCGACACCATGTTCAAGGTGGTGGAGGAAAAGATTTCAGCCAACACGAAAATCATGCTCGAGCGCGCAAAGGACAACGACACGCGCAAGGCAGCCATGGATATCGCGAAGGAGCGCGTCCGCGATGCCATGGTGATGCGCGGCTGGCTGGCCAAATGAACGGGCAGTTCTTCCTTTTTCCCATCATCCTTCTTCTGGGCATATGCGGCCCTGCAAACCAGGCAGTGGAAAACCAGACTGCCACGCAGCCACCCGCAGTTGCGCCACAAGCCCCGTCCCCTCCTCCGAACGTCACCCAGGCTGACCTGCAGACCTGGGACTACATAAACAAGGCCAGCGTGGAGGCGGCCTGCCTCAGCGAGGCAAAGGCGAAGGCAGGCAGTTACGCCTGGGCCGTGCAGGGCTGCGCCTGCGACGAGACGGTAGGCGATTGGGTGAAGGACTACGATTGCGGCATATCCACCGTGCAGGGCACGCTTTCAGCCCACATATCCTGCGTGCTGGCCGATCGCACCTGCAGCCTGGCAAGCGCCTATGGCAACGGCAATATGACATTCGACCAGATACGGCAGCTCCAAGTCCAGCCCCAGGCCCCGGTCGGGGGATAAGGACGAAAGGAGTAAAAATCAGAAAAGAGAATAACTCACGGTCATCCTGAAGTGCAGGTTGCCATCCCCGCCGGAAAACTGCCTCGCATACAGCGTTTCGGTAGTGAGTTTCACTTCTTTGACTATGGTGTGCTCCGTGGAAAGCGTAAGCAGAATTTTTTCCGGACCGCCCTTCCAGCCATCGTTCCCCCAACCAGCAATCGCAACGCCAGGTGTGAACGAACCCCGGGGTACGTTGATAAAGACGTCCCAGAAGCCATCAGCCCCTGCATAAGGCGCAATTTCCGCACCTGCTTTCACTCCATGGCCGGAAGCGCTGGCACCATAAGTCGCTGCGGGAGCTAGGAAAAACAGGTCACGATAAACGTAGAGAGTCGCGTCGATTTTCTTGACAGGCGCAGAAACCCAGACGCTGCCTTCCTCGACCTTGATCACTTTAGCTTCTTTAACAGGCGAAAAAGAGCCGCCGACGCTGACCTTGCCGATATCCAGGCCCGGTTCAACCCCGAACCCGACGCCCGCGCCCGCGGTATTGCCGCCGTCGTACAGCCTCCCGAACCCCTTCAGGCCCAGGTGCGGCTTCAGCACAAGTGCCTTGCCATCGCCTGCATTTACACGTGTGGTGTCCTGCGCCAGCAAGTTCCGGGCTGGCATGATGGTAAGCATGCCGATAACGGCCGCAGTTGCGACAGTTTTAACATTCATTCGCATGGTCAGGCCTTCCATTAACACAGCAGTATGTGTATGATAACAGATATAAAGCGATTGAAATATCAAATCCTGCAGCGTCAGAACAAGCCGGCGATGAACGCCACGGGGTAGTATATCAGCGCGGCTGCGATGGCGGTCAGCGGTATCGTCAGGAACCAGGCGGCCACGATGCGCCGCGCGACGTTCCAATTAACCGCAGTCGTCCGTTTCATCACCCCGACGCCGCTTATGGAGCCGGATATCACGTGCGTGGTGCTCACAGGTATCCCGAAGATGCTGCAGAGTATGATGGTGGTCGCGCCCGCGGTCTCCGCGCAGAAGCCATCCACCGGCCTCAGCTTCGTTATCTTGGTGGCCATGGTCTTGACTATCCTGCGGCCGCCCACAATCGTTCCCATGGCGATGGTCAGGTGGGAAATTATCACCACCCAGAAAGGCACGCTGAACGTCTGGAGGAAACCGCCCAGGAAAAGCATGAGTGTCACGATGCCCATGGTCTTCTGCGCGTCGTTGGTGCCGTGGGCCAGGCTGAACGCGGAAACGGATATCAGCTGGAGCTTTTTGAACCACTCCTGGATGGCGCCGGGCTGGATCCGTTTTACGATAAAGAACACGATCAACGAGAAGACGTAAGCGCCGACGAGGCCAAGGATGGGCGCGATGAAGATGAACGTCA
>CAZYGF010000049.1:0-6097 GCA_964647575.1 Microcaldota archaeon | reverse complement strand
ACATATGGTTTTCGTCCTGCTGTAAAAGGCAGAACAAGTCATTACCGGAATTTCTCTGGTGTTTTGCGATTTTCGCGAAGCGAAAATTAGCAAAACGAATCTTGTCGTTACTTCTCATTGCATCTTTTTTTGTTTATTCACGGGAACAGCGCGAGCGCCGTGAAAACCCCGTTTTACATACATATAAAAACCCTTTACGACACAATATAACCTATGGCGTACGCGCAGAAAACCCACGAAATCGCCCAGTTCGGGAGGCACAACCCGGCAGCGGCAGGAAAGGTGGGATACCCGAGGAACTGCCTCCCGGAAACCATAGCCGGCAGGACGGTGGACGACATCGACGTGACCACCGGCATACTGGCCTACGAGGCAGGGCGCTTCGAGGAGGCCATCCGGTTCTTCGGCAACGCGCTCAGGGAGAACGGCAAAAACGCAATCGCATACATGTACGTGGGCATGATGCAGCGCGACTTCGGCGCCCCGGACGACGCCATACTCATGCTGACACGCTCCATAGGACTCAACGGCAGCCCCCAGGCGCATGTGGAACGGTGCAAGGCATACATAGACAGGAACGCCCTGAACGACGCCAGGGAGGATGCCGCCAGGGCAATTGAACTGGACCCGAACTACGCGCCCGCATACCTGTGGCTGGGCATATGCAAGAGCCAGGCGGGCAGGCACAGGGACGCAATCGCCCTCCTGGCCAAGTACTTCGAGCTTGCACCGGAGGACAGCGAGAACAGGGAGAAGTTCCGGGCATACCGGGAAGCCGCCCTGAAGCTCATGAACCCAGAGCCCGCGCCGGTGGGATTCGTCTGCAGGTTCACGCCGGTGCAGACCACGGACGGGGCAGTGGCGTTCATCATCACCCGCCAGCTCATCACAACCCAGAGAGGCGGGCCTGAAACCTACTAATCATAGCGCTTCGCCCGAAAAACCGCCCGAAGTTTTATAAACGATAGCTGCGATGCAAATCTCAAATTCTATTTGGCGGGGTAATGGACATGAAAAACGTCATGTGGTTCAGCGAACTGAGCAAGAAGAATCTGGCGGAAGCGGGCGGGAAGGGCGCGAACCTGGGCGAGATGTACCAGAACGGATTCCCGATACCGAACGGGTTTGTCATCACCAGCGCCGCATATTACAGGCACCTGGAGGCGAACAACCTCATGCAGGTGATAACCGACATCCTCGGGAAGCTGGACGTCAACGACCAGGACAAGCTCATGGCCGCATCCGAGGAGATAAAGAAGCTCATAGTGGACGCCAGGATGCCGCAGGACACCCAGAACGACATCGTCTCATCCTACAAGAAGCTCAACGAGATGGTGGGCAGGCAGGTATACGTGGCTGTCAGGAGCAGCGCCACGGCGGAAGACCTCCCCACCGCGAGCTTCGCTGGCCAGCAATCCACCTACCTCAACGTGTTCGGGCCTGACGACGTCGTCAGGGCGGTCAAGGACTGCTGGGCGTCGCTCTTCGAATCGCGAGCGATATTCTACCGCGTGGAGAACAAGTTCGAGCACATGAAGGTCGGGCTGGCAGCGGTCGTCCAGATGATGGTGCAGAGCGAGAAGGCAGGCGTTGTATTCACCGTGGACCCGCTCTACCAGGACCCGAACCTCCTCTCAATCGAGACGGCGTTCGGGCTCGGCGAGGTCGTTGTCAGCGGGCAGGTGACGCCGGACACGTACCGCGTGGACAAGGACAAGCTGCAGATAGTGGACAAGAGCGTGGTCAAGCAGCCGTGGATGCTCATAAAGGTCGAGGGCAAGAACAAGCGGGTCGAGATAAAGGACGACGCCCAGGGGAGGCAGAAGCTCTCTGACCTGGAGATCAAGGACCTGGCGAAGATATGCAAGAAGATAGAGGAGCACTACGGATATCCGCAGGACATAGAATACGCGTTCGAGAAGGACAACCTCTACATAGTGCAGTCGAGGCCGATAACAACGCTCACGGACAAGAAAGGATTGGAGAAAGGGACAGGCGGGGAACTGGTGGAAACCATGGAAAACAGACCGGCGAATGCAGGGAACGTGGCACAGGCAGGCCAGAAGGCGCAGGGGGTAGGGCAGGCCAAGGCGATACTTCGCGGCCTGGGCGCCTCGCCGGGCATCGGCATGGGCAAGGTCAGGATAGTCAGGACAGCCAAGGAGATCAAGAACATGGACCGCGGCGACATACTCGTCACCGAGATGACCACGCCTGATTTCGTCCCTGGCATGAAGAAAGCGGCAGCCATAATCACAGACACCGGCGGCATGACAAGCCACGCGGCCATAGTAAGCCGCGAGCTGGGCGTGCCCTGCGTGGTCGGCACGGGAAACGCGACTGCAACGCTCAAGGACGGCATGGACGTGAGTGTGGACGGCAGCCACGGCCTCATCTACGAAGGGTTCGTGTCAGCGCCCGAGGCGGCCGCCAAGACAGGTGGTGCAGAGGCGGCGCAGGCCATAGTGACCGCGGCCACGACCATAACCGGCACGAAGATATACGTCAACCTGGCCGACGTGGACCAGGCCGAGAAGGTCTCCAAGCTGCCTGCAGACGGCATCGGGCTGCTGCGCGCGGAGTTCATGATAGCCGCCATAGGCCAGCACCCCAGGAAGATGCTGGAGGAAGGGAGAAGGCAGGAATACGTGGACAAGCTGGCAGGGGACATGCAGAAGTTCGCTGCTGCGTTCTACCCGAGGCCGGTGGTGTACCGTGCCACGGACTTCAAGACCAACGAGTACAAGAACCTCGAGGGCGGGGAGAAGTACGAGCCCCACGAGGAGAACCCGATGATGGGCTACCGCGGCGCGGCCAGGTACATCAAGGAGCCCGAGCTGTTCAAGATGGAGCTGGAGGCCATAAAGAAGGTCCGCGAGGAGTTCCACCTCCAGAACCTGTGGTTGATGATCCCGTTCGTACGGCGAATCGGCGAACTGCGCGCCATAAAGGACATCATGGAAGACGTGGAGATGTACCGGACGCGCGATTTCAAGCTCTGGATAATGGTCGAGGTGCCCAGCACCGTGGTCCTCATAGACCTGTTCTGCAAGGAAGGCATCGACGGCGTGTCAATAGGCACGAACGACCTGACGCAGCTCACCCTGGGCATAGACAGGGACAACGCCACGCTCGCGAAAGGGTTCGACGAGAGGAACGAGGCGGTCCTCCGCTCGCTGAAGCGCGTGATAACCACGTGCAACAAGTTCGGCGTGACAAGCTCGCTCTGCGGCCAGGCACCTTCCGTATATCCTGAGTTCGCCGAGAAGCTGGTCGAGTTCGGGATAACGAGCATGTCGGTGAATCCGGACGCGGTCGAGAGGACTAGGAAAATCGTCGCGAGCGCCGAGCAGAAGATAATCCTGCACAGGCTCCGCAAGCTCCAACAGGCCGGCAAGGAAGACGACGAGAACGAGACCCTCGGCCTGGAGGATTAGCATTACGCACGTCGCCGCGCGTTCCACAACACCCAGCGGAAGCCCTAACGTCGCATTTTATATAGAATAGCGTCCAATGTTTACTGTATGAAGGCAGCCGCAAAAGCCTCCAAAACGCAGAAAAGGGCGCCGGCCAGAGTCAACATGGACATAAACCAGCTTGAACTGGCGCTGGTGAACCGCGCCCTTGACGGCGACGAGGTCCCTCCGGACGCGGACATCGGCAGCAACGAGAGGGTATTGAAGCTGCAGCAGAGGAACCTCCGCGACCTCTGCAGGGGACTCGGCAGGGAGTACAAGAAAGAGGAGCTGGAGGCCATGCTGCTGGCCATCCTGGGCGGCGGCTCTGTGCTTTCCATAGGGTATTTCGCGCCCCAGGCCGAACGCAAGCTCGCGAAGAGAAATTAGTGGGAACAATGAGGATACTTCTTCAGTTTCCCGAAGGCCTCAAGCAGAAGGCGCTTGAGCTCTCCAGGAAATACGAATCAGAGGGCCATGAGGTCTTCCTCTCGGCTTCAGCGTGCTACGGAGCGTGCGACATAGCCATCGACGAGGCGCGCTGGCTGAAAGCGGATAGGATAATCCATTTCGGGCACAACCGTTTCGTGAAGGCGGACCTGGGCATTCCAGTGGAATACGTGGAATACGGCATCGACATCGACGTTGCGGAACTGGCCGCCGTCCTGCCGCACATAAAGCAGTACAAGAACATCGCGCTGGCCACGACCGTGCAGCACATCCACCAGCTCGGCGAGATGAAATCGTTTTTCGAGAAGAACGGCAAGAAGGCCTTCACAGCGAAGGGCGAGCGCGCGGAGAAGGAAGGGCAGATACTCGGCTGCGACGCGAGCGCAGTGACGAAAGTCGCGAAGGACGTGGACGCGGTCGTTTTCGTCGGAAACGGGCTGTTCCATCCCCTTGCCATAGAGGCAGGCAAGCCGGTCTTCTTCTACGACACTTCAGCCAAAAAGGTGCAGGATACCAGCGCAGAGGCTGAAAGGCTCAGGAAGCGCAGGAAGGGCGCAATCGCCAAGGCGCTCACATGCAAGCGGTTCGGCATCCTTGTCAGCACGAAGCCCGGCCAGTTCAACCTGGCGCAGGCAGAATGGGCTAAGAAGGAGCTGCGGAAACGGGGATTCGACTGCGCAATCCTCGCGGCGAACGAGCTTGAGCCGCTTTCCGTGAACAATTTCATGGTTTTCGACGCCTACGTGACCACCGCATGCCCGCGGATGGCCGACGACAGCGAGGAGTGGGGCAGGCCGCTGCTCACCATTCCCATGCTGAAGGACATTTTCGCGATAATGGATGCGAACAAATAGATCGTAAATTGATTCTTATTAGAAAAATTAGTGCCCGGTCTTGATTATCGATTCGGCCTGCACGTGTCGCGTTCGCGGGCCGAACGCGAGCATGCTCAGGGTCGATTCATCGACCCTGACATGGAACATGCTCATGCGCTTGGCGAAGGCAATGTTCACGGAAGAGAAGCCGGTCAAGCCCCTTTCCCTGTGCTGCTTGTCAGGTCCTTCCACGGCCCTATAGATTGGTCTCATTTGGTCACTTCCTGATTTACTTGCTTTTTTCCTTATTTATAAACCCTTCGCAAAAGGTATATATTTCGGTATATATGGTATATACCAAGCCACATGACCTCGTTGTAACCTGTGCCATGGTTACCAGTGGCGAGGCTGATTTATAAATCTTTTACAAAAGGTATATAGTCTAGCATGTTTGGTATATATCAGGTGATGCAATGGAAGTCCCCAGGAAGATCCAGCTGACAGGGCGGAACACGTTCATCGTGTCGCTGCCGCACAAATGGATATCCCAGCGCGGCGTGTCCAAGGGCGACGCGCTCTACTTCACGGAAAACAGCGACGGGACGCTGGTCCTGTCGCTGAAGCAGGCCGGCAAGGCCCAGAAGGGCTGCGCCATCGACGTCTCCTCAGGCATGGGCGAGGCCAACATGCGCAACATCGTCTCCGCCTACGTGGGCGGCGCTGACAGGATAACCATCCGCGGCAGCGGCATGGCGACGGTCGCCGAGGAGGCCAGGCGCATCCTTTCGGGCGTGGAGATAACCGAGGAGCGCGACGATGAGATCGTCCTCCGCGTGCTTCCTTTCGAGAACCTGGACATAGACGGCGTGATAAACCGGATATTCAATGTCACGAGTTCCATGTTCGTGCTGGCTGCAAGGGCATACAAGGACGGCGCGGATGTGCTCACGGAGATAGGCCGGAAGGAGGACGATGCCGACAGGCTTTACCTGCTCCTCCTGAGGGACCTGTGCATAGGCGGCTATTCCGGCAGGGAATCCGTGTTCAAGGTCATCGCAGCCAAGAGCATGGAGAAGGTGAGCGACCACCTGGAGGACATATGCGGCTCAGCCAGCGGGATTGCGCCGAGCGGGACCATCGCGGAGCTGCTTGAGCGCGCATCGGTGGCATATTCTGCGGCGTACCGCACGTTCTCGAAGAACGAGCTGGACATGTCCGGATACGAGAAGGCCGCGAAGTAGTACCTGGCATGCGTGCAGAAGGCCGAGGCGGCCATCAGGAAGGAGAAGAGCCAGGCGAAAATGCTCGTTTTGCGCTCGCTTGTGGAGAAGTGCACCAAGCTGCTGCGCTATTCCAACGACATAATGGAGAGCGGGG
>CAZYGF010000048.1:4432-6161 GCA_964647575.1 Microcaldota archaeon | reverse complement strand
CCCTTGCCCCTGCCATTCTCGTCTATCTCAAGGCTCTCGCCCAGGAACCTCTGGCTCAGGCCCGCTATGAGCACGAGAAGCTCGCTCAGCCCCTCCTTGGTCTTGGCGCTCACCGGTATGATCGCTATCTGCTTGGTGAAGTCGGTGACCTTGTCGTACCTCTCGCTGTCGAACCCGTGCTCGGATATCTTGCCCATCAGCCCGTAAATCTTCTCGTCGAACGCATTCCTGACGTGCTCGGGCTGCTGGTTGTAGGTTTCCATGAACGACGTGGTCGCGTGGCTTTTCCACCCGCTGATGGCGTCTATCTTGTTGGCCGCCACGACGAACGGCGTCTTGTACTGCTTGAGTATTTTTATGCTCTCGACGGTCTGGGGCTGGAATCCCTGGTTTATGTCCACGAGCAGGATGACCAGGTCTGCGATGCTCCCTCCCCTGTCCCTGAGGTTGCCGAAGGCCTCATGGCCCGGCGTGTCTATGAAAAGCAGGCCAGGTATCTTCAGCGTGAGCTTCATCTTCGCAGCCAGGTCCCTGGACAGGGTGTCGATGTCTGCCCTGGAGACGTAGCTGGCGCCTATCATCTGGGTTATGCCGCCCGCCTCCTTCTTGGCGACTGCGGTGCCCCGGATGCTGTCCAGAAGCGACGTTTTGCCATGGTCCACGTGGGCCAGCAGGCAGATTATGGGTGAACGGGTGAACTTCATAGGTATGCCTCTATGGAAAAGGTAGCAGAGGTATTTCATCTGCAATATTCTAATTCCCTCCGACCCCCCCTCAAAAGGCACGAATTTCCATCACCAAACACATGTATTTATAAACACTTTCAGCCATAAATATCCATATCACAGGCAGGCGATTTGATGGTTGAAACCCAGGTCATCCAGAGAACTTCTGACGCATGCGTGCCAGAAAAGCGCTCCAACAAGGCAGAGATGGCAAAAATGAAGGAGCTGCTCTCCCAGGCGATGGCAAGCCGCAACGGCACCGTGCAGGGCGCCTTGGGCGGATCTGTTTCCATATTCTCCTCCCTCGACGACAAGCACAAGCTGAAGCAGCTTGATGCCGTCAGGAAGCAGCTGAACGAGCGCGCCAGCGACATTTTCAGGAAGAAACCGCCGTCCAAACTGGAAATGGCGTGGAAGGCGACCTTTGGCGACAGGCGGCCTGGCGGCTCCACCACCGAAAGCAAAATCCACGGCGTGGATGTGCTGGCCACGTTCCTTGTGCAGGCGGCCAGGCAGCTTCCTCATGACGCTGATGGTTTCCTTGTATTCCCCACAAACAAGCTGGGGCATTCCAAAATCCCCAGGGCCTACCAGAAGCTTTACGCTACCCTGGCGGGCATCGCCGACTCGGCCCACGGCGGCAACCCGGAGCACGCAAAGGCCTGCATCACCGCCACCGATGCCCTTGCAGAACTCGACTATGCAAACTCTGCGTTCTGGCTGAAGAGAACCGCAGACCCGCTCACCCGCAGCCAGACGCTCGGCTACATGCTCAATGTGCCAAGGAACGGCACCGAGTACCCTGCAAGCTGGGCGTCCCTCAAAGAGCTGCTGCCGGCGTACGGCCCAGACATAGCCAGGCACACGTCACCCGCCGTCGCTGGATTCCTGTTCAGCGCAATGCAGGATGACGATTTTGATGTGGCGCTCAGCGCTCTCCACGCCGCCGCTTATCTCCCCAACATACCGCCGGAACTGCTTGATATCGCACGGCGCATGCAACC
>CAZYGF010000048.1:0-4332 GCA_964647575.1 Microcaldota archaeon | reverse complement strand
CAGCGGCCCCCGAGCACATAGCATGCAGCCCTGAACTGGCGCAGGCGGCTGCCGAACTCATAGTCATCAACGACGCGCGCAGCCTTATCGCCAATGGCGATGAGTTCGCAGGCACCTTCGCGCTGGCCATGCTCCACAAGGCAGGCAGGCAGCCCTTCCTGAGGCCCATGCTTGAGGAGATATACGCCTGTGCAGAAGAGGCCGCAAGGAACAGCGCGGCCCAGCCCGACAGCCAGGAGCATAAACATGCCCTTCTCATAATCAGCACCCTCGGCCTCGCAGGCATAAAAGTGCCCTGCAGCGCGCTCCCGCAAAATGATTACATACCGATACCTATCGGGATTATCAACCTTGCCTCCCGCCTCAGTGCCAGCGAGGGCGAGTCCATCACCCAAGAAGCCCGCGCTGCCGCAGTCGTGCTTCTCAAGATACGCGAAACCAACGAACAGACCCAGGCGCTCGGCCGCTCAGGCGGCGGCCTGGGGCTTGTCGACGGCCAGCAGTTTGACGCAGTGCCCGCGCTTATCGCCATGCGCTCCGTATCGACTCCTGGCAGCCCGGAGATGGTGCAGGTGGATTGTCTGCTGCAAGCCATCGGTGCGAAGATGGCCGACAGGGTCGTCAACGCCAATGGCAGGACGCCTGAAGAGCAGGCAGCCGAACGCAAAGGAGCGCAGGAGGCCATAGGCATGATTGCCTCTGCCGGCCTGGCAGTCCCGCACAGCGAGTTCCTTGACGCTTCAATCGCATTCACCACAACCACCGCAGTGCCTGTGGCCTGGGAGCTTATGGATACCACGGTCAATGGGACAGCGGCGAACTGCGTGCTTTCCATGGCCCTCTCCCTTGACGGTGCCCCGCAGGAGGCGCTTGATTTTGCAAAGAAGCAGTTTAGCACCGCGAAGGACCAGGCCACCATGCAGCTTGCCAACGATTTTATTTTCATAAGCAATGCAAAGGAACTGCTCAGGCACGATGACCACAGGCGGTTCGCAGGCGCATTCGCCATATTCCTCATGTACAAGGCAGGCCGGCCGGTGGGCCACCTGGTCGAGCGGATTGGATGCGACACGAATGCCAGCGCATATGATGCCCACAGGCGACTCAGCCAGCTTGAGAAACTGCAAGCCAGCTGCAGCTCGCTCGAAGCAGACCAGGCCAATCACGGGTCCCACGAGCACGACGAAGAGATAGACCAGCTCCGGGAGGATATTAAGGCCTTGAAGGCGACCGAAGCCACGGACAGGGCGCGCTATGCCCGGGCTGTTGGTATCCTCTGTGCCATCAAGCAGCTTGACATACCAATGCCTGGCATCGTCATCAGGGTCCATGGAGATTTCCAGGGTGTTCCACAGGAGGCGATTACGGCAGCAGTGGACATGATGCTTCCAGCATGCGTGCTGTCCGCCGGCGCTTACCTCACGCCGCTTCCTCCTGACCTGTCAACCTATGCAGAGTGCCTTGCCGGAGACACCCATGAAGAAAACTATCTCAGGACTGCAGGCTGGCAATTCCTTCTCATAAGGGAGGCCACGGACCGTATCGATTACGGAGATGACCGGCAGTTCAAGGGCGTTTATGACCTGATAGGCATTTACAATGCAGGCCGCAAGGACCTCGGCCCACTCCTCGTCAACCAGGGCATCAAAATGGCCGATGTCGTCATGAAGCCTGCGATTTCCCAGGGCGAGTCCGAGCAGCGCAGGAAGGCCTGGGAAGCGCTGGATGCCATAGACCGCACGGGCCTGGACCTGGCATACCACCGGCTGCGTGCAGCCGCTTACATGGACCCCGTTCCGGAAACGATGCTCTTGTTCGCAGAGGCGCTGCTCAGGCAGGAGCACACCCCGGTGAATCTCGAAGATGCAGCCCGCGACCTCATTGCCATAAATGAGCTTAAGGAAACGCTCGCCAAGCCAGGCTCAAGCCAGTTCCTGTACGCCCATGCACTCGCCGGCCTTGCCAACAGCGGCAGCGACCACCTTCAGGACATGCTCGAGGAAATCAGCATCCGGACCGTGCACTCCCTGGTCGATGCCGGAGACCACCCGGCGCGCCAGAAAGCGCTCCGCGTGCTTGGCGCCTTCATGGTTTTCACCAACCCAGACGCATGCGGAATCGCACCTTTCACGCTGGCAGGCGATGCCCTGTTCGCAGCCGCGATTGAACCGAAAATCAGCGCAGACGTCGTAACAATCTCGAAAGCCATTGCCAAGGGCAGGTATCCCGACCCCATCAAAGGGGCCGCAGATGACCTCCTTTCGGTTCACGACGCACGGGGCAAGCTTGCTGACGCCGCCCTGCAGTTCGAAGGCGCGTGCACCCTCATAGAATACTATGATAAACACAGGCCTGCGCTCGCGCACATAATCGACGCCCAGGTCGCTCCGCAGATGGTCAAGGCATTCGCAGGGGCTGAAACCCTGGACATGCAGGAAGCCGCCCGCGATGCGCTTGCCAAGCTCTACGCTTCACGGCCAGAAGCGGTCCGCAGGCCTCTTGAAGAGGCTGCCGTCAGGATGATCAGGATACTCAACAAGGCCACCGGGCCGTCCCTGCGCTGGAACACAGCCCATGGCATCGCGGTGCTGGGCAGCATCGGGGAGGACTTCCAGCCGATAGTGCAAACCGCGGCAATCGACATGGCCGCATCTTTCACAAAGCCGAAAGGAAGCGATTCCGAGGACTGCGCCATGCGCCAGCTGGAGGCGGTGGAGGTCCTGAAGGGAGCATACCCCCTCATGAAGGATGCCCTCGCGGCCGAGCTCGGAAGGCACGTGGATGATATGGTCAATGCGATAAAGAAGCCCTGGGAAGGGACAAGGCAGCAGCAAACCGCGGCCCTGTGGCTGTCCAACCTGCCCCAGATCGCAGGCGAGCACATCGCCGAGGGCGACGAGATGTACGGGCTCCTCGCCGCTGTGGGCGCCGAGATGGTCGACGTGCTTGCAGAGCCGCAGGGCAGGGACACCGAACAGGCGATGAAACAGCAGGTGGCTGCCTGCAGAATACTCACGGCAGTATACCCCTACGCCATAAAAGAGCTTGAACCCCTGGTCGGGAAAGCAGAGGCGAGGCTCATAAGGGAGATAGCCAAGGAGGAGGTGACGCCCCTATGGGAGGGGTCTCTCCATATGCTTGCGGACCTGCATCGGGCCGGCAGGACCGGGCTGGGGCGCGAGCTGGAGGGGGCCTGGTGGTGGCAGGTCGGCAACGTGGACGAAGCATCCGGCCGCGCTGATACCGCCCCCTATGAGCGTGAATGCAAGAGGCTGGAGGCCATAAGGGCCGCCCTTACGGCTGCAGGCGTGCAGGACGAGCAGAGGATACGCGTGCTCGACGTAATCAAGAGCCTGCCTGTGGAAGAGAAGCACGAAGCCAAAGCGCCAGAGCCGGCGCCACTCGAGGCGCCTGCGGTGGCCAGGACCGGCCTCGCCGGGCTTTGGGACAGGTATGGCGCTTGGGTGGAGAAGAGCCTGGGGCTCAGCATGCAGGGTGAATGACATGGATGAGATTGCAGCAATCATGGAAATGCTTTCAAGCAAGAGCGTGCTCACGCGCAGGGCGGCCATAAAACAGCTGTCGGCGCACCTGCACATGAAGGACGCCTACATGGCGCGGCTGTCGTTGCACTACGTATCAGAGCACGACCCTGCTTGGACAGTGCGCAACATCGCCCGCCAGGCGTTCTACCGTATAGGCGTGCCTCCAGCCAGGGATGCGGCCTGGGACAAGGCGTACGTCTTCTGACTTTTCGCAATTTATATAAACTACGCCAGCGTGAGCCATCTATGGCCCGCAACATCGTGGTCGAGAAAGGCAGATACGTGCCTGTTGCCCGACGCGACGTGGAGATAGTCGAGCGCAAGGGCATCGGCCACCCGGACAGCCTGATTGACGGCATAATGGAGGAGATAAGCCGGCAGCTCAGCAGGGCTTATATCAACGAGTTCGGCCGCATCCTCCACCACAACGTGGACAAGGGCCAGCTGTGCGGAGGGGGAGCGCACGTCGAGTTCGGCGGCGGCACCTTCTTCAAGCCCATCTACCTGCTGCTCAGCGGCAGGGCAACCTCGGAAGCGCGGCATAAGTTCATCCCGGTCCACCACATCGCAGTGGAGGCTGCGCACGCCTACCTGCAGAAGGCTGTCCCGCTGCTGGATGTGGACGACGACGTTGAAATCGATTCGCGCATATCCCCTGGCTCCGCAGACCTGGTGGGGCTTTTCCTGCGCGGGCCAAAGATACCCTATGCGAACGACACCAGCTTCGGCACAGGCTTCGCCCCGCTCACAGACCTGGAAAAGCTCGTCCTCGCCAGCGAGAAGCACC